>JBGPBQ010000006.1:0-35184 GCA_041481345.1 Anaerolineae bacterium | reverse complement strand
GGTGAAGGTCCTGTGGATCGCCTCGAATGACAACGAAACCGTGGATTTGATCGAAAGAACGGCAGCCGAAAGGAAACTACCCACCGTACTGATAGATGCTGGTCATAAGGTAGCTGATCTGTATGGGACACAGACGACACCACATTTTTTCATCGTGGATGGTGGAGGGAAACTGAGATACCAGGGCGGCTGGGATGATATCACCTTCAGGCAGAGGAAAGCAACCCAGGTTTACGTACCCGTGGTCATCGAGGCGATGAGAAATAACCAGGTTCCAGATGTCACGTCTACTCCGGCATATGGATGTACCCTGGTCAGACTGTCAGGATAAGGTCATGTTTTAGATTCGCCCCTTGCAAGCATTTCCTGCGGCAAGAGGCTGTAATAAATAAATGTATACACAGGGGTGGGGATATTGTGCATTTTCCCCATACGCACCACAGCACCGATTTGCGCTTCCAATTCAGATTGTCGACCAGCCATAATATCGCGTTGCAAAGATGGAATATTTTGTGGGGGATATTTATCAATGGCCGCCATGATATCGCTGATGCGATCCACCGACAGATGAATGCCTTGTGCTGTGGCAACTGAGTAGCACTCTTGCAATGCGTCAATAAGCATCTGGCGGGTTCCTTGCTGGGAGCGTAACATACCTACCGGCACACGTGTGATCGCCCCGATACCGCTGAATGGGGAAACGAAGAAAAATTTTTGCCACATGGCCAGGTTGATGTCTGCAGGGATTTCAGCTGATATGCCGGCGTGCTCAAAAATGTTCATAAGATTTTGAGTACGTGAGCTCGGGTGGTTATCCAGCTCGCCAAAGTTAATCCAAGGTTCAGACCCAGTATGCCTGATTAGCCCGGGCGCGGCGATATGGCTGAAAAGGCCGCAGGCACCACCCAAGACGTGTTCTCTGCCGAGGATTTCAGCCAGCTGTGAGGGAGCTTCCAGGCCATTTTCCAACGGGACGACGAAGGTGTCGGGGCCGAGCATGGGGATGATCACCTTGGCAGCTTTAGGAACCTGCCAGGCTTTCACACACACCAGCAAGACATCAACATCAGCAACCTGGGAGGTGTCATCCGTTGCATTGACCGGTTGGACCTTGAAATCCCCCTTGATACTTTCAACGGAAAGACCGTTGGCAAGCATAGCATGCAGGTGTTCGCCCCGAGCGATAAAAGTAACCTTTTCACCTGCCTGTGCCAGGCGACCGCCAAAATAACCCCCCACTCCACCAGCCCCAAATACCACAATGTGCATAGTTTGCTCCTGAGGTCATTATTTCTGATTTTACAATATCATTATGATAGCACGATGAATCGTGGGAATGTGCCCCAAGTGGTATAAAATCGAGTAGAATTGTTTGGAACTATCATTTAAGAAGCAACGTCTATTATCTTTGATGATATCGGATCAAGGAAACTCGGATCCAGCATTTGTGAGGAGAATCACATGAGTGAAAAAGAGTCACCCCAAAAGGTAATCGAGGCACACCGCAAGCGCCAACAAATGCGGCAGAGCACTCCGATGGCCGTTATGATAGGGGCAGGAATCCTTCTGATTGCAGGAGCAGCAGCGCTAATCTTCTGGTTGTTGGGAGATAATTCTCCGTTCAAAGGGGCAACACCGACACCGACGGTAACTTTTACACCTACACAGACCAATACAGCCACACCTTTGCCGCCAACCAAGACACCCACCGTCACCCCCACGGCACTCCCTACAGAAACTACGACTCCGACAATAACACCCACACCATCAGGACCATTTGAATATACCGTACAGCAAGGAGATACCATCGGTGCGATAGCGACGCGTTTTGGAACAGATATTCCTACCTTGCTAGCGCTTAACCCATCGATTGACCCGGTCACATTGGTGATTTATGTCGGACAGAAGATCCTGGTACCACCACCCAACATGCAACTTCCCACGGCCACAGCTGTATCGACCCTGGTACCACCCGGAACACTCATCAACTACACCGTGCTGCCGGGAGACACATTGGGTGCCATTGCGATCCGGTTCAATAGTACAGTCGCCGCTATCGTAAAGGAAAATAAGCTGGCTAATGCGAACGACATCTATGCGGGATTGATCTTGAAAATACCGGTCAATATTGCCACCCCGATTCCTACAGCAACGGTAGGCACTGTCTATCCTACAGTAGTCAGTCCGTCGAAAACGCCTGTGCCGCCAACAGCCACACCTTAATCAACAAAGCATAGCATTTATATAAAGCCACAGCGAGAGCAATGTCTCGCTGTGGCTTTATATATAATCTTGACAAATTTGATAAAATATAATATATTTCAGACCACTTAACAAATAGAAGTGGTTAAATATGTCTAGCGAAACTCAGTTTAATCAAACACTACAAGATTGGTCTGAAGTATATATGCGCCATTCATTCCGTGAATTTAAACAATTCATGGATGCCAATGGTCTTTCGCTTTCCCAGGTTATGACTCTCTTTCGCTTATATCATGGTAGTCCCTGCGGCGTTTCTGAGATCGGCACTCAATTAGGGGTAACCAATGCCGCCTCCAGCCAGCTGATCGATCGGTTAGTCGTCTTGGGGTTGATCGAAAGGACCGAAAATCCATCAGATCGACGGGCAAAGCAGCTTACCTTAACTCGGAAAGGCAAAACCGTGTTGGAACAGGGGATTGATTCACGGCGTAAGTGGATGGAAACGCTTACGACTCAGCTGACGCCTGAGGTACGAGTGACCGTGATTGCAGCATTGGCTGTGCTGACCAACTGTGCGGCCCGGTTCGGAGATGAAGCATAATTCATTCACGAAGAACGAGAAATCAGCTTGGTGAACACTGGATGCCCCATACATTAGGAACCGGTTAAAAACCATACTAATGACCCATGAATTGCATCATATACACAGATAACGTTTGTTTTAGGGCTGGAGAACGAATTTCACAAATGGGAATTACTGCTTTATAGAATTGCGAAATAAACCAAAGACGCCCTAACAACCTCAATAAGTTATCGGATGACATTTATTTTATGGGATGTGCGATGAGTTTTACGCATATCTGAAAGGAGTTAACCTTGAACAACCGAAAATCCAAACCCAGCGGTTCACCTTTCTCGGGGGGAAGAAGTCTAGTCCGCATGGGAAAATACTTAGCGAAGTATGGATGGGTGGCAACCCTGCCATACATATTCTTGATCGTGGCTACTTTTTCAATGCTAATGGTGCCACGAATGATCAGAAATATTCTCGATGCCGTGACGAATGGGACAATTTACAACACACTCATAACCCAGCTGCCAAAAATCCCAAGCCAATTCATCAGCCAGGCGCTGCCGCAAGTGCTAAGTTTCCTTAAACTACCAGCAAGCTGGACGATAGATCAGCTCACTTCCTACCTGCAGGTCCAACAAGCGAATGCACCCCGACTGCTGTTACAGTCAGGCATCTTGATTCTCATCTTTGCGGTTTTTAGAGGCGTGTTCGCATTCCTGCAGACGTATTGGGCAGAGAGAAATTCGCAAAGCATGGCGTTTGATATCAGAAATGACCTGTTTGCTAAAATCCAACGATTGTCTTTTTCTTATCACGATCGCAACCAGACTGGTCAGCTGATGATCAGGGCTACAGATGATATAGAGAAAGTTAGGCTTTTCCTAGGTCAAGGATTGTTACAGCTAGTGGGTGCCATTTTGTTGATCATTGCAACATTGGCGATCATGTTCAGCACAAACCCTCAATTAGCGCTGGCGACAATCTGGATACTGCCGGTGTCGCTGGTGCTATTCATGATCTTCGGGACGATCAGCCAACCCCTGTTCACCAAGGTGCAGATCAAACTCTCACGCTTGAACACCATTTTGCAGGAGAACCTGGCCGGGATCAAAGTGGTCAAGGCATTTACACGTGAGAAAAGTGAGCAGAAGAAGTTCAAAGATTCTGCGACTGAATTGATGAACCAGCAGATCACCATTGCACGCCTGTTTACCTTCCTGATGCCGCTCGTTTTCCTGGTGGCTAACTTGGGGCAGGCAACAACAATCTATGCAGGAGGTCTACAGATCATTCATGGCACGCTTACTCTAGGTGAATGGCAGGAGTTTAGCCTTTATCTGGTGTACCTGTTCCTACCCGTGGCACAATTTGGCTTCATCATCACCCAATTTGGACAGGCATCAGCGTCGGCAAAGCGTATCTTTGAAATCCTGGATGCAAAAAGTGATGTGACCGATAAGCCCGAGGCGATTACCCTGCCAGTGGTGAACGGTGAGGTAAGGTTTGAAAATGTGACCTTCCAATACTTTGGAAGCGGTGACCCGGTGTTAAAAAACGTCAGTTTTCAGACCGAACCCGGGCAGAGGATTGCGTTGCTTGGAGCAACCGGATCGGGTAAAACAACAATCATCAACCTGCTGCCCCGATTCTATGACCCGACCGAGGGCAGGATCACCATCGATGGTCATGATCTCCGAGATGTGACCCTAGATTCATTACGATCTCAAATCGGAATCGTCCTACAAGAGAGCACCCTGTTTTCAGGCACCATCCGAGAGAACATCGCCTTTGGTAGATCGGATGCCAGTGATGAGGAGATCATCGCCGCAGCAAAAGCCGCTGCAGCGCATGATTTCATCATAACGTTCCCGGATGGCTACAATACATACGTCGGCGAGCGAGGTACGACTTTAAGCGGCGGACAGAAACAGCGGGTGGCGATTGCACGGGCTTTGCTGCTCAACCCACACATCCTGATCCTCGATGATTCAACCAGCAGCGTTGACCTGGCGACGGAAGCTAAAATCCAGGATGCACTCGATTTGCTGATGAAGAGCAGAACGAGCTTTGTGATCGCCCAGCGGATCAGTACCGTGATGAGCGCCGATCAAATCTTGGTGCTCGATAAAGGTCAAGTTGTCGCCCAGGGAAAACACGAAGAACTGCTCGAAACGAGTGAAATTTACGCGGATATCTATTGTTCACAGCTGATCGATGACTCAGAACGGGAAGCTCAGCCATCCCCAAGCGCTGAAGCGGTCCCGGTATCAGGGTAATGGACATATTGAATGATCAATACAAGACATTGCAGAGAAGATAAGAGGACTAAAAATGTTTGCTAACCCTCGTCAATTGATGGGAGGGGAAACCCTCAAACCCAAGCGAACCAGTGAGACTTTACGCCGGTTCTTGAAATATGTACGACCCTGGTGGCCGATGATGGTGGTCGCGATTGTATGTGTGTTCACCGCAACATGGGCACAGGTGACCAACCCTGAGCTTACCGGGCAATTGGTGGATTGCTATTTTATCGCACCCACAAGCGGGAGCGGTTTATCGAGCTTTACCCAGGTGGGTCAGGTGGCTAACGCATCTGAAACCAACTGTTGGCTTACCGAAGGGAAAGCCCCTCAGGGGTTAACCCAGCGGATCATAAAATCGGCTTTTACGGCTGGGAGCTTCACAGCACCACCGGCGGACCTGTCGCAATTGAGCCAGGCGGACCGGATAGCTGGATTGGGACGATTGATCGTTCTCATTATTATCCTGTTCCTGATGGGATCTGCATTCACAGGACTGACGTTTTACTCGATGAGCTGGGTAGGACAGCACATCCTGCGTACACTGCGTACCGAAGTATTTGAGCACCTGCACAACCTGCAGCTAAGCTACTATGCAGACCATGAAACAGGTGACTTGATGAGCCGGATCACCAACGATACCGATACCATCCAGCAGGTGGTCAGCTTCGCACTGGTGAGCGTGGCGAGCGGGATATTACTGCTGGTGTGGATTGCGTTCAACATGCTATCCCAAAACGTCCCATTTGCCTTGCTAAGCATGGCGGTGACACCTATAATGGCGATCGCGACAGTGTGGTTCTCAGGGCAGGCGCGTAAGGCTTTCAGGCGCACACGCACCGAAATCGGTAACGTGAACGCAGAATTGCAGGAAGGTATTTCGTCCGTGCGTGAAGTGCAGGCATTTAATCGTGCTGACCAAAACATCGAACAGTTCAAGGTGACTAATGCAGCCAACCGGGATGCCAACGTGCGGGCAGTTACGTTTACCAGCGCCCTGGCGCCCACACTTGAAGCCTTAGGCTATCTGGCGCTGGCGATCGTCAGCGTGGTGGGAGGCCTGGCATTACTGGGGAACCAGGCATTATTCGGCACCGTGGTCTCGTTTGGATTGGTGATCACCTTCATCATCTACGTGCAGCGATTCAACCAGCCCATCCAGCAAATTGCAATACTGTGGGCGAATATCCAGAGTGCTGTGGCCGGGGCTGAGCGTATCTTCGGACTGTTGGACGTCCCGCTCGAAATGCAGGACCTGCCCAATGCAGTCGTGCTGCCACAGCTCAGCGGCAAAGTGGAGTTCAGGAATGTCTCTGCAGCTTATAAAGAGGACCAGCCTGTCTTGTGTGATATCAACTTCACTGCCGAGCCAGGGCAGACCATTGCCATCGTTGGTCCGACGGGGGCGGGGAAGACCACAATGATCAACCTGATCCCGCGCTTCTATGATGTGACTGACGGGGCGGTGCTGGTCGACGATATCGATGTGCGCCAGGTGACCGCCAGGTCGCTGCGCGAGCAGATTGCCATCGTGCTGCAGGATACGTTCATGTTCAGCAACACTGTGATGGAAAATATCCGTTTCGGACGTCCAGATGCGACCGATGATGAAGTCATCGAGGCAGCTAAACTTTCCCGGGCGGATAGCTTCATCGAGCGCCTGCCGGATAAATACCAGACCATCCTGGGTGAGCGGGGGAGTGGTCTCAGCCAGGGTCAGCGCCAGTTACTTGCCATTGCCCGGGCGGCACTCTCAGACCCAAGAATATTGATTTTGGATGAAGCGACCTCCAGTGTGGATACGCGCACAGAAAGGCTGATCCAACAGGCGCTGGAGAACCTGCTGAAAGGACGCACCAGCTTTGTGATCGCACACCGGTTGAGCACAATACGGAACGCAGACATGCTGTTGGTGGTAGATCAGGGTGAAATCGTCGAACGCGGCCGGCATGAAGACCTGCTGGCACGCAGGGGATTCTATTACAACCTGTATATGAGCCAATTCCGTAAGGAAGCACCCGAAGAGATCGCCCGGTTGTTTGACAAGGACGGGCATAAAAAGGTGGCTAAACCAACTGCAGCCTAGATAATATGGGTTTGACAAAATGTAGGGGCGCTGGGGTGGAATCAGGGGGTAAAGCTCGGATATCCTCCGCTCCGGTCTTAGAGCAGACCGGACAGGCGTGCCCCTACGAATAACACTCCAAAATGTAGGGGCACAGGCGTGGAATCAAGCGGTAATGCTCGGAAATCCTCCCCTGTGCATCTACTGATAGTTTTGGGTTGTTGTATAAACCAGACTTTTGAGATAGTTCTTGATCTAACCGATCCACTCGATAATAGTGGCTTCTCCCTGACCGACACCAACGCATAGTGCGGCGAGTCCATAATATGGACGCTTTTCACCAGGCGCCCGGCGGCGCATCTCATGAAGCAGGGTGGTGAAGATACGGGCTCCTGAGCAGCCCAGTGGATGACCCAATGCGACGGCCCCACCATTGACATTGGTGAGGTCAGGCGGCAGACCAAGCTCCTTGATGACCGCCAGGGATTGGACGGCAAAGGCTTCGTTGAGTTCGACCAGGCGGATATCCGATAAGCTTATACCCGCCCGTTCGAGGGCTTTGCGGACTGCACCGACCGGTCCAAGCCCCATGATTCGGGGAGGCACACCCGCGGCAGCTGAAGAAACGAGGCGCGCCAGAGGCTTGAGACCGAGCTCAGCCGCTTTTTCTGCGCTCATTAAGAGCACAGCCGCGGCCCCATCATTCAACCCGGATGAATTGCCAGCGGTGACGCTGCCATCCTTGCGGAAAGCTGGGCGCAGGCGAGCGAGGGATTCGAGGGTCGTATCACGACGGGGGCGCTCATCGATGGCGACGATGACCGGGTCACCTTTCTTTTGGGGAATAGTGACCGGGACGATCTCTTCGGCGAATTTACCAGAATCGATGGCGGCGATGGCATGTTGATGGCTTTCGAGGGCGAAGGCATCCTGCTGGGCGCGGGTTATGTCCGGCATCATCTGAGCGATATTTTCAGCAGTCTCACCCATCGATTCGGTACCATAGAGCTCTTGCATGTGTGGGTTGGGGTAGCGCCATCCCAGGGCAGTATCCCAGGCGGTCTGATTCCCAAAAGAGAAGGGCTGTTCGGCTTTGGGAAGCGAGTAGGGGGCACGCGACATACTTTCAACCCCTCCGGCGATGAAGACATCCCCTTCACCAGCGCGTATGGCCCGGGCGGCCTGGTTAATGGCGTTCAAACCCGAGGCGCATAAGCGATTGAGCGTGACAGCTGCCACTTCAACCGGGAAACCTGCCAGGAGAGTAGCCATCCGGGCGACATTACGGTTGTCCTCACCAGCCTGGTTGGCACAGCCGAGATAGACTTCCTCGATCAGGGCAGGATCAAGCTTATTACGGGAGATGATGGCTTTTAAAACATGCGCGGCAAGGTCATCAGGGCGAACCGGCGCCAGAGCGCCACCCAAAGCGCCGATGGGAGTTCGGATTGCATCAATGATCACGGGGGTTGACATGAAGGATCTCCTAAGATCAATAAATTATCACTGAACGGATAGTATGATTTTACCATTCCGGGGAAGCATAAATCCTGCCTGACGGTCTGGGATTGGCACTCTTTAGATTAATCTAATTTAGGCTTGCATATTGTCGCGTTTTCCGGTATCCTTATAGCGGAATTGGTGTTTAGAAATGGTGAGGAGAGGACGATGCAAGAGAGAAGAAAATACCCACGAAAAGACTTGCTCTTATTTGCCAATGTATATGATTCGAAAAGCGGGAAGATCATTGGAACATTATTAAACATCACCCTTGAGGGTGCGATGGTGTTGAGTGAAAACAGGGTCGATGCAGACAACACCATGGAATTGCATATTAAATTACCTGAGAACTTCGTTCAGAAAAATGAGCTGGTTTTCGTTGCCAGCAGCCGGTGGTGTGGACCCGATATAAACCCTGAGTTTTATGATGTGGGGTACCAATTTGCGAATGTCAGTGATGAGGACAGCCAGATCATCCAGGCGATCATTGAAAAATATGGTTTTAAGGAATAGGAAATAAGAACCAGATTGCCTGCGAGCAGCATGCTCGCAGGTTTTCTATTTAATGCAGCTTGCTGCTTCACTTGCTTAAGCAGCTCGCTGTTCAAGATTTAAGAGCCAAGCCTTTAATTTAATCCCGCCTGGTCCGCCATAACCATGCAGTGATCCATCAGAGCCAAGAACGCGATGGCAAGGTATCACGAGGGGGATAGGGTTGGTGGCTTCGACACGCCCAACTGCGCGGGCGGCATTAATTTTTCCCAGCCGGATGGCGATTTCCTTATACGTCGAAGTATGACCATAAGGAATCTGAGAGGTGAGGCTCAACACATTCCGCTGAAAATTGGTGCTGGTGGATAAATCCAACGGCAGGTCAAACTGGCGCCGCTTACCGGCAAGGTATTCCGTGATCTGACGGAGCGGCTCAGCGGTGCGGGATTCGCCGTAAATAACAACGGTCTGGAAACGCGTTGCAACCAGGCTTGAGAAATCAGCTTGAGACATGCTCCATTCCACCGCCACAAGCCCCTGTGCGGAAACTGCAACCCACAAGGGGCCAACCGGACTGGAAGGGAGCAGACCAATATAGACTGGAGACATAACCTGATGGGTAGATTTTGGAAGATTCATGGTGGATGGTTTCATTCAATAAAAGAGATACCCGTGCAATAATTTAATAATTCGTCACCATATCGAGCAAGCCTCTTTCGCGCGCAATGTGTTCACAATAACGAAAGAGGAAGTAGGATACAACGCCAAAGACTATAGTCAATCCGATCAGGATGCCAACGATCTGTTGGTTACTTAAATTCTCAAAGGTTGGAAATGCTGCGGCAACCTCTCCAACCAGTGCACGGCGCAGGATTTCAAGCCAGTAGGTTACCGGATTCAGGTAGCCGATCCAACGCAACCAGACCGGCAGCACTTCTAGCGGAAAGATTGCACCGCTGAATAGAAAAAGCGCCCCGGCTACGGCATCACCGATGAACCAGACGTGGTTCACGATCATTAAACTGATCCCGGCGAGGATCAGCCCCATCATGGCAAGCATGACGATCCCAATGCCAAGGGAGCCCATAAAGAGCGGCCAATTGATGGCGGCGAAGTCGATGCTCACATGCAGGAAGAGCACACCGAAGATGATGGTGATAAAAACCGAGATCGAACCGACCAGGAATTTGGCAACTCCCCGCCCGATGAGATAAGCCGGAATGTTTATGGGGGCGATGTACATAAATTTGAGGGTCTTATAATGTTCGCGATCATCGATCACTGCCCAGGATATCCCGGTCATTACGGAACCAACGTAGATGTAAAATGCGTTTCCGAGGTAGATATAGGTAAAAATGGGGTCGGTAAAATTAGCACTGGTGATGACGCTATACATGACGACCAAAATGGCCGCCCCCGCCAACGGTTTGATAATGGAGTATATAGCGAACAGGAAGGGATCGGTCCAATTGGATTCAATCTGCCAACCCAACCAGGCGGCAAGGCGGAAGGAGCGGGTGAAGATGGGCAGGGTGCGTGTGTTTTTTGTATCGGATGACTGCATAACCAACCTCGAGACCGGTTTAGCGACGATTTTCAGTGAGACGCCCTTCACGGATGGCCAGCTTTTCCATATGGGCGAGCATAAAACGAGCGGCGAATAGAAAAACAACACTCAGGACCAACAAGATGATGATCTCTACTGGGACGGATAGGAAACCCAAGGAAGGGCCGGAGGCAAATACCAGCTGGCGCATGGCATCCATGCCCAAGGTGAGAGGAATGAATGAGGCGGCAGCCGATATCCAGAAGCCAAAATTCCGGATGGGGAAGAAAAAGCCCGAGAATAAGTAGACCGGTTCCTGCGCCAGGTTGGAGATATGCCAGGCTTCACGGCTCAGCAGAAGGTAGAGTGAGGCAGCCATCATCCCAAGACCATACAGGGCGACCATGGTCAGGAAGAAAACAAAGAAAAGCTGGGCAAAGCTGGATACGGCATAATTGACTTTGAACAACAGGCTTCCGACGATGATAATCACCAGGGCGCGCAAAGTGGTGGCAAGCAAACCACCCAGCGCCATACCCAGCAGAATGGCCATCATCGAGGATGGGGTGATGATGTACAGTGCCAGGTTGCCCTGTTCCTTCTCCCAATACAGCTGACTTGACATGCTCCACAGCACGTTCATCCAAAAGGCGATCATTGCCCCGCCAACGACGACGAAACCGATGTAGTCCTCGGGCGCCTTGATGGCACGGTAGACAAACACGTAGGCGAATACGGATAGAAGAGGCATCAGGATGTCGAAGAATAGCCAGGATTTTTCCCGCTGCTGCCCAATGAGACGCGGGTAGGCACGAGCGAACACCGTCTGCAGATACAGCCTCCAACCGGTGTTCTTGTGCAATCGTTCTCCACCCAATGGCTGCAATCCATTCTGCTCTGCAATCGTTATCGGGGCAGTAGACGGACTGTCACTCATCCGTTTCCTCCTTCTGCTCGACTTCTTCCATGCTCTGACCGACAAGCTTGACGAACACATCCTCTAAGGAGGGTTCGTTCTTTTTTAAGTTTAACAGGCGGATGTTAGCAGAATTTAAGGTGTTAATCACGCCTGCCAGAGCCTGTTCTTCGTCCAGGATCAGGTCGAGTGCTTCAAAGCCTTCCTGAGGTCGGTGGACGATATTACAGACCCCGGGAAGCGCTTCGAATTGTGCCGCGTTCAAGCTGCCATTGAACGGACTGACTTCAAGATGGAAAATGGCTTCCTGCTGCAATTGGCGTTTGAGGTTGGCAGGCGTATCACATGCCAATACCCGCCCGAGATTAATGATGGCGACACGGTCACACAGCTCATCGGCTTCGACCATGTAGTGAGTGGTAAGCATCAGCGTACGGGTGGGGTTATTATCTACCCAGGAGCGGATGAACTGTCGGACCTCGCGCGAAGCACCCACATCCAGCCCAAGGGTCGGCTCATCCAGGAAGAGCACATCCGGATCGGTCATAAAGCCGCGCACGATGTTCATCTTCTGACGCAGGCCGGTGGATAGATCGGAAGACTTGGTATTGATGCGGTCAGATAGACCAACCACCTCGAGCAGATGCTTGATGTTGGCGTTGGCAACATCCGACGATAGTCCGTAGAACTGCGAGAACATCCACAAATTCTCACGCACGGTGAGCAAGCCGTAGCCGGAGGTTTCACCACCTGACACCATGTTGATACGCGGGCGGACTTTATCTGGATTCGCAGCAACATCATAGCCTGCCACCCAGGCATGACCTGTAGTGGGTGCGAGCAGGGTGGTTAGGATCTTAATTAATGTGGTTTTACCGGCGCCGTTAGGACCAAGCAAGCCGAACAGCTCGCCGGGATGGATATCCAGGTTGACATCGGTGAGCGCAACCAGCTCGTGGGGCTCTGATTTCTTTCCACCACGGATTTTATATGTACGACCCAGGTTTTCAGTGCGAATTGCAAAATCCATAGAATCTTTACACTCATTTCTCAATATTGTTGGTAAAACGTAGGGTAATCGTAGGTTACCCGTCAAGCACGAAGTAGTGATCTTTGATATGATGTTAGCTGTAGGGCGATTTCTCTTCTTCTCCTCCTTTTAAAGAGAGCCGGTAGTGGCGTACCCGGCTCTCGTTTATTTAAGGAGAAACCGTTTGATCAGCTTGATCACCATTTGATAAATCGATTTGATAACATAAAAGCTGGCGGATATCCTTAAACCCCAGCTCACGGTACATTTTTAAAACCTCCAGCTTATCACCCCACGATTCCATCTCAATCACAGCCTGCTGCTGTAGATGAAGCCAGGCAATACCGGTCAGCACCAAGGCACGGTAAAGGTCGAGGCGGCGGTGTTGTGGCACAACGCCCGGGGCGTCGATAGAGCCGGTAGGCAGACCATTTTTTAAGGTACGCTCGGGTGAAGGTTCCACGCGGCTGATGCCGACCACACGGCCCTTTTCAGAAAATACCAGGAAAAGACCATGCTGGTCGAAATCGGGCAGCCAGGAGGCCATCTCATCCTCGCTTACCTCACGATGACCCCACAGGGGAATATAGCACAGGTTCATCGCCTGCGTCAGAATGGAGATATCCTTAACCTCAGCATAGGGATGCATGGTGTAATCATAAGGCCAGATTACAGGAGGAAGCTTGATACCTTCGGAAAGGCGCAGCTCTGTGTACGCGCCTTGAGCGGTGAAACCACGTTTTTGCAGGAAAGCAGGTGCATCAGGGTGATTGGCGCTGGCGTAGATTTGAAGAGCAGCAGAACCCAGCTGGCGAGCCTGTTCGATTACTTTGGATAACACAGCAGAGCCGATTCCATGATGGCGCCAATCGGGATGAACCTGCAAATTTGCCTCTGATAGGGTCGATCCTGGAGCAAGTTTTAGCAATGCGGAAGCAATTAGCACAGTGGAATCATCCGGAGCCTCCACAACCCAACGATCCTTGAGGGGGTTAGACCCAGGAGCATTCAACTGTTCTCGTAATGTCTGCTCGCTGACCTTATTCTCAGCATGGTCAACCGCTTCGACAACCGCGAACAGTGACAACAACCGAGGGATATCCTGGTCAGGTGAGAATGAACGGATAAGCAGCTGATTCTGGTCCATATTCCTGGTCAATCATGCGTCTAAAAATAAAAACTAGAACGTCTATTCCTTAAGTGCCTCACCCCACCTGAGGTGGGCGATTAGCGTGAGCCTGGAAAACGATTTTTTTGTCTTCCCATGCTCACCAAGGCTAATTATTGTACCACCTTACCAGACAGGTAATTCTTCCCATCATAAGGACCTGGTTTGGAGGGAGGGTAATCTATTTTGCGAGGTTGAGGATCTCCTGATAGCGAAAGCAATCCGTGGTGTGGTCGTTCACCATACCCACTGCCTGCATGTGCGCGTAGCAGATCGTTGGTCCGACGAAACGAAAGCCTCGTTGGATCAGGTCCTTGCTCATCCGGCGCGAAAGTTCCGTCTCGGCAGGGATCTCATGATCAAAGGTCCACGAGTTGACAATCGGCTTGCCTCCCACGAACTGCCACATGTAGGCATCGAAACTACCAAACTCCTGCTGAATCCTTAAGAATGCTTGGGCGTTACGAATAGCGGCATTGATCTTGAGGCGGTTGCGAATGATACCCGGGTTTGCCAACAGCTCTGCCACCTTCAGTTCGTCGTAAGCGGCAATTATTTGGGGATCAAAACCATCAAACGCGGAATGATAATTGGACCGTTTTTTTAATATTGTATACCAGCTCAACCCCGCTTGAGCACCCTCCAAAACGAGAAATTCGAACAGCAGACGGTCATCGTGGACGGGGACCCCCCATTCCTGATCGTGATAAACCTGGTAGAGTGGGTCATCCGTATTGGCCCAAAAGCAGCGGGTAGGCATCGTTGTCACTCCTGGCCTTTATTTTATATAGGATTGATTGGCAGCGTTTTGAGTAGCGATCATTTGACCAAACCTGCCCGCGCAGTCTTTCAAAGAATGGAGCAGTATACTCTAGTTCATTCGCAGCCATAGGACTGTCAGACTCGGATAGCATCAATAGAGTGTAATAGTATGGAAAGCCATGCCATTTCCCTTTCCCGTCATGGCAAGCAGCCAGTTTGGTCAGGAATTGGTCTAATCGCACAGTATTATTTTCCGCATCTATCGCAATTAGATAACGCATATAAGCGATGGTGAGTGATTTGCATTCTCCCTTAGCACAAAACTTGCTATAACACATCGTATTCATACGCCGGTCTGATATCAGGACGGACTTGGCAGCATCTGGATTCTCCATCGCAAGCAAGGCGAGCAGCCGAGTGACCTCAATGAGCTGAATGTTCTGGCAGGCAAATTCGGTACGGATTAGCTCACCTGTGAAGAGTGTCGCTAGAGTCTTGGGTTCAGAAGCGAAAGGGATAAAGAAACCAGAATTCGAGCCGGATAGTATCTGCCGGTTGATGAGCATAGCCGCAAGGTCTTTGCGCAGCGGTGGAAAGATGTTTTTTTGATAGAATAACGCCTCCGTGGCAGAATCAAGTGTATCAGATAGGCTGGTTGGATGTACGATAATCATATTCACCCCTTTTTTATTCGATGATTAAAGATTATAGCGCATAATTGGGCGGGTCTCGGATCGACGGATAACTTCGGTGAAGCCGGCTTGCTTGAACGCTGAGAATAAACCGGTGTACATGAACACATCCGGGGCTTTTCCTTCTTTGGGCTCAACCGGGTAACCTTCGACGATCCTGGCGCCATTCGCCCTGGCATGCTCAATAGCAGCCTGTAAAAGCTTTACGGTTAATCCCATCCGGCGCTGGCTGCGGGCAATAAAAAAGCACACCACTGACCAGACGGGCTGATCATCAACTGGTTTGAGGATGCGGGAGCGCGCCAGGGTGGGGAATTCTTCACGCGGGGCGATGGAACACCATCCGACAGGCTCGTCTGATGAATACGCCAGAATGCCGGGAATAGCGCCTGAATCAACCAGCGCTTTCATATTACGATGATTAAGCTCGCCATGCTGCTCATCATATTGAGTGCGAGACAGACGCCAATACATGCACCAGCAGCCTCCACAGGCACCACGCGGGCCGAATAATTTTTCAAAATCTGACCAGCGTTCAGGGGTAAGGGGATGGAAAGTGGTCATGTTATAGCCCCTGCTTCAAGAAGTTCAGAACCACTTGATTAAATTTTGCCGGTTGTTCTAGCGGAAGCATGTGAGCGGTGACTGGAAATACAATTTTGCGAGCATTGGGTATATCCTTTTCAAGTTTATCTGCGACATCCAACGCATTCAGGGCATCGTACTCGCCAACCAGAACCAGAGTAGGAATGTGAATCTCGCCCAGGCGATTGGCTGCGATAGGGTCCAAGGGGCGAGGGGTAGCGTTGCCATCCTGGCGGTTGTAGTTCGCCATTACTATTTTCCGCATATCATCACGAATTTTTGCTGAAGCGCGTCCAAAGGGTTGGGAGGGTCCATCTGCCCAGGCATGGACTTCAAGGTCGGCCAGCTCGCCAAACGCTTTATTCTCCCATAATTCTTCCATATGGTTGAAGAGAGCAAGCTCCTGCCTGGCTTTTTCGCTATCCCCTGCCTGGAACTCATATCCACTGATACCGGCAGCAACAGGTATCAGACCAGAGACGCGTTCCGGATGCTCGAGGGTGAAGTCGATGGCAATCTGCCCACCACGCGAGATGCCAATAACACAAGCTTTATCAATCCCAAGGAGGTTGAATAAATCCAGGATATCCTGGCGGTTAGAAAACCCGGTAGTTTCTGTACGTGATTTGCCAAAACCACGCGTATCATAACGGACGACAAGGTAAGATCGGCTGAAAAGGTTGAATTGATCATCCCACATCGTGCAATCTGCGACACCGGCATGGATCAACAAGACAGGCGGGCCGGAGCCGGCAACTTCGTAATATAACTGACCGTTAAAAACCGGGGCAAAACCTGATATGACCACAGGGGTGTTCATTTTATTTGAACCTCATCATGCGAGAGCATTCAATTCTAATTCAGGTGATGTCTAGGTCGATGTATTCCGGAGCCTGTCCAGCCTGGTCAGGGGTCGATTGTGAAGGTGAGGCAGGCTTGCCAAGTTGAGCTGAGGTGGGAGAAATTTGGGTAGTGTCCATCGCAGAGGTTGAATTTATCGCCTTAAGGTCCTCATCTTCGTCATCATCTTCGTCCTCATCCCAATCAGATCCATAATCATCATCGTCGAAGTCATCATCATCATCATCGAATTCTTCCTCGTCGAGCTTACGATCGTCCTCTTCTTCGTCGAATTCCTCACCGCCCCCAAGGTCTTCTTCCTCGTCACTGCTATTACCCTCAACAGCAAGCTCTACTTCATCATCGTCGTCGGATTCGTCTCCATTACCGGCAGCATTCCCGCTACTGCCGTCGTCCTCACCATCGTTGTCATCCTCATCGGATTTGTCTTCGTCACCCGCATCGCTTTCATCGTTTTTTTTAGTTTCGTCATCATCCCTATTCTCAGGGTTATCCCCGATACCCGATGTATTCAACTCCAGCTGGGTGGCAGGGACAGGTTCAAGCTTTCCCCACAACTCGATGGAGATGCCGTGCGGGGTGCGGAAGGAGCTTATGAGTAAAGAAGAACCAGGATGAAGCGGCTGAGGTGTGTAGTCGAAGGAAATACCACGCTGCTGTAGCTGCTGTGTGGTGAGGATAATATCTTTCACCATAAATTGGAGGCGAATGGCATTGGGAGGGGTGGCCTGTTCGGAGTGTGGGGAGGGCAGGATGGAGAAGAAAAAATCACCCCGGGGTGAAGTGAACATGGCATAATCGGGGTCGAGCGCATTGACAGAAAGACCGAGCACATCGATGAAGAATCCCACCTCGGCTGGAAAATCATCCACCCGATATTCCACACACTGCTTCCAGGATTCTCCCCAAACGAATGGAAACGAATTCGATGGGCGTACCCACTGCTTTTCCCAATCTGACGGGTTCTGTATGCGCCCGGCGAAATCCAAACGCGCCTTACCAACGGCGCGTATACGAGGGTTTATCGGATAATTAGTAACCATAATAAAACCTGTAATGAGTCAAAAGCATGGGAGGTCGTCTTCATGACCGGAATTAAACCGAATGATCCTGTAAATATTGTGGACAAGATCACCGCAATAATTCGATCAAACCTCTTTAGAAGGACCGTCCCACGCATATATTTTTAAGTCAACGCGATCGTGGTCATCAAAGACCACGCCTTCAGCTTCGAGTAGCTCGCGTTGATGGGCACCGCCTCCACCTGGGCGGAGGCTGACTTTGCCTTGAGAGTTGATCACGCGCTGCCAGGGGACGTCCTGAGGGCAATCTGCCATGGCGCCTCCCACCCAACGGGCGCCGAAGGCAAGGTATGATTTCGGGTCCATGCCGGTAGGTGGGGGCATCAATCCTGCAATTCGACCATAGGTGGAGACTTTCCCTGGGGGGATCTGGCGGACAAGCGTCCAGACCTGGTGATTGAACTCATCCCGCTTGGGCGGAGAGATGTAACGCTGAGCGGCGTGAATGGCTGAAGGTGTCATCATTCCCATCCTTTTTTATTCAGTACCTACTATACCAGAACACATGTTCTATGTCAAGTAGTTGTTACATTTTATACAGATTAAATTGGATTGGGGTAAATCGTTTTCCCCAAACCTACCTAAATCATTAGATGTTCGATAACTGGAATGGATGCATTGACTAACTTATGAATAATGTACGCCTAAATACGTAATAATGTTCACCTCGCACCGGATGACCCACCTTGTGATATCGATTACAATAAGGCTTGTCCGACAACCCTGACCAAACTCAGAGAACAAAAACATGGCGACTGATACACCCTCCAGCTATCGCAACCTTGTAATTTACGAAATATTTGTGCGCAACCATGGAGTAAGCGGCACATTTTCAGATGTGGAGAAGGATTTACCCCGTTTGCACACACTGGGAGTGGACGTATTGTGGTTCATGCCTATTCATCCGATTGGGGTGGTGAATAAAAAGGGCAGCATGGGATGCCCCTATTCAATCAGAGATAACCGGGAAGTGAACCCGGAATATGGCACAAAAGAAGACTTCATAAGGCTAGTCCAGCTGGCGCACGACCGGGGAATGAAGGTGATGATCGATGTGGTGTACAACCACACCGCGCATGATTCGGTGCTGGTGAAGGAACACCCGGAATATTTCCACCAGGATGAGAACGGCAACCCAGTGACCACTGTGCTGGAGTGGACTGACGTGATCGATTTACAACACCCAAATCTGGCGCTGGACGATTACCTGATCGAAACGCTGAAAGGGTGGGTGCTGTTAGGCGTGGATGGGTTCCGCTGCGACGTGGCATCGCTGGTGCCGCTGGAATTCTGGCTGCGAGCACGAGGAGAAGTGGCGAAGGTGAAGCCGGGGGTGATCTGGCTGGCTGAGTCGGTACATGCGAGCTTTGTGGGAGCAAGGCGGTCGAACGGGCTGACTGGATTATCTGATGGCGAGCTATATGCAGCCTTCGACATGACGTATGATTATGATATCTGGCCGATTTGGCAGCTGGCGGTGCAGGGGAAAGTGCCGGTGAGGCGATATATTGAGATGCTGCGCTACCAGGACTGCATCTACCCGGAGACTTACGTGAAGATGCGTTGCGTAGAAAATCATGACCAGGCACGCATCATGCGGCTGGCTCCCAGCCGGGCACAAGCCATGGCGTGGACAGCATTCGAAGCGTTTAACAAAGGCTCTTTCCTGATCTATGGAGGTCAGGAGTCTGGTAGCAAGCACGCTCCTTCGAAATTCGATATCGATAAGGTGGATTGGGGGGATTATTCCCTGCAGCCGTTCATTACCAGGCTGACGAAGCTGAAAAAGGACCCGGCTCAAATGGAGGGCAGGTTTGTGGTAATCCAGGCGGATCCAGCCATCCAGGCGGTGTGGGAGTACGCGGAAAAGAACCTATACGGGATCTTCAATACCAGCGGGAAGGTGGGATATATCATGGTCAGCCTACCGGATGGGACATACCGCGATATCCTGAATGATGGGCAGGTGACGGTGAGGGGTGGTAAGATGCTGCTGCCTGATGCAGCTGCGATCGTACGCTGCCCACAGGCGGTAGCGCTGCGACCGGCATACAGCGAGCTGCTGGATTACAATGTAACCGGGATCAGTGCCTGATCTATTCTATCCCACCGTGCGAACGCAATACCTCGATTAATTCAGTTTGCTTTTTCTCAAGCGCCATGGCTAATGGTGTTTTGCCGTCATATTTTGGATTCGGATCCGCTCCACGCTCAAGCAGCCATTTGGCCATTTTCGATTGGTTGAACATCACTGCGCCGTGGAGGGGCGTGATCCCTCCCGGGGAGGCGGCATTGGGGTCGGCCCCGTGCTGGTATAGATATTCAGCCACTTCAGCTTTGGCGTGAATGACTGGGAAGTACATCAAGGGGATACCGTGAGCGCCGCGGGTGTTAATTAGATTTGGATCCAACTTGAGAAAATCATCCATGCAATCCAGATTCCCGAGCATGGAAGCGGTGCAGATATCGTAATCCGCGCCATGATCGATTAGGTAGTTGACGATATCCACCTGACCGGTCTGGGCGGCAGCCTGGACGGCAGTTTCGGTCCAGCTGGCGTCAGCGCTGACCAGTGAGGGTATTTTTCGAGCAGCTCCTTGACTACGTCGAGGTTGCCATGGGCGTTACCGACGAACTGGTCAATCGTTTCCTGGGTCGGGGCAGTTGTTACGTCCATAGAATTCCTCCTAAATTTGCCTCAGATGAATCCAAAACACCAATTGTAGAAAAAATTACCGCAGATAAACGCCGATAAAAACGGATAAAAACGGATAAACGCGGATAAAAAATTGCCACAGACAGTGCGCAAAGAGCGCGCCATCCAACACTGATATATAAAAAGAATTTAACAGGGATAAGAGCAGATAAACAATTATATTAAAAAAAGAAATTTTCAGGGATAAAATCGAAAACCATGGATATAAGAAAAATAGGAATGCAAAGTGAGGGCAATGAGAGGTGGTCAGGGAGGAGGTGAAAATTAGCGGTCACCGGCTTTTAACAGGGCAGATGGAAGAGGCGCAGTATGAAATTGGAAAAGAGCGGGGTGGTGATTAATAACGCTATATTAGGCCATAATAGTCTAGGATTGCAAGAGAAAGTTATAAATTTATTAATCTAAGGGAAATTGAATAAAATGGAGAATGAGTTAAGGCCGGTGGGTCGTGAATGAAAAACGTCTGCCTGATGGTGGAAGGATAGAGACGAAAAAATTTGGGTGAGTGGAAACTGAGACTGTTGGCTTCTCCCTAGGAGCAGGCACACACCTGGGAATGGTTGCATGCTAAAATTGAAGCATCTAACGTTTCCAAAATAAATGCCCCATGGAGAGGAATATGGCAGCGAGAAAATTGAGAACGATCACAGCAGAAGACCTGTACCAGTTCAATACAGTGGCGGAAGTGCGCATCGCACCGGATGGACAAAATGTGGTTTATACGGTCCAAAGGGTGGATCGAAAGACAGAAAAGAAATATACCAACCTATGGGTTGCCCCAACGAAGGATGGCGAGCCACACCAGTTCACGACCGGCGACCAGCACGATGGGAGCGGGCGCTTTTCACCGGATGGAAAACTGATTGCGTTCCTTTCAGACCGAGGTGCCAAGGAAAAACCGGCACAAATCTACCTGATCCCATTTACCGGTGGGGAAGCGAGCAAGCTCACCCAGATCGAGGGTGAGATCGGAGAGATAAGCTGGTCTCCGGATGGGAGGCAGATCCTGTGCACCGTGCGCAAAAAGGATGCTGAAGCCCTGGAGCGAGAGAAAGATGAGCACAAGAAAAAACTGGGGGTTGTGGCCAGGCATTACGACCGCCTGTTCTACAAGCTGGACGGATACGGCTACCTGCCGCATGAACGCACGCACATTTGGAGTGTGGATGCCAGGACAGGCAGAGCGAAACAGCTCACCGAGGATGCGGTTTATGATGAGCACCATCCCACCAGGTCGCCGGATGGGAAATGGATCGCTTTCGTGTCCAACCGGAGCGAAAACCCTGACCTGACCCCTGAGCGGACCGACTTGTTCGTGCTGCCGAGGGAAGGTGGAAAATTCCGCAAAATCGAGACGCCGGTTGGAGAAAAGTACCTGCCTGCCTATTCGCCCAATGGGAAATGGATCGCTTATATCGGTGTGGAAGGGGAGGGGGTATCCTACAAGAATGCCAGCCTGTGGGTGGTTCCGGCGGATGGCTCGAAGCCTGCCCACAACCTGACTGAAAAATACGATGTACACGTAGATTCCAGCACGATCAACGATATGGGAAGCCCCGAGACCATGCCGCCCACCTGGTCTGCAGACGGGAAACGGCTGTATTTTCAGACGGTGCTGCATGGGAGCACAAAACTCGCCTCCATCTCGGTGA
This sequence comes from Anaerolineae bacterium, assembly GCA_041481345.1. GTDB lineage: Bacteria > Chloroflexota > Anaerolineae > Anaerolineales > UBA4823 > FEB-25. The sequence goes on along the minus strand of JBGPBQ010000006.1, from coordinate 13,041 downwards.
AAGGGAATGACATGCAGGATGTGATCGGTGAAGGCGGGGTGGTGGGTTCATTCGCTTTGGACCGAGCGCAGGAAAAGCTGGCTTATATCTATGGGCGGATAAATGACCCGGTGCAAATCTACGTGCGAGATATGGTTGGCGGTAACGAGCGGCAGCTCACGCAGTTAAACCGAAAACTGTTGGATGGGATCAACCTGGGGCAGGTGGAGGAAGTGTGGTTCAAAGGCCCGGACGGGAATGACCTGCAGGGATGGATCCTGAAGCCATCCGGTTTTGACCCAAGAAAGAAATACCCCTCTATCATGGAAATCCACGGTGGACCCCTGACCCAATACGGAAAGTTCTTCATGCACGAGTTTTACTACCTGGCGGCACATGGCTACGTGGTGTATTTCAGCAACCCACGCGGCGGGCGTGGGTATGGGGAGAAACATGCCAAGGGAATTTATCGGGATTGGGGCAATGTTGATTATGCCGACTTGATGGCGTGGGCAAATTATATAGAAAAGCAGCCTTATATCGACCCCAAGCTGATGGGAGTAACAGGGGGGAGTTATGGAGGCTATATGACCGTATGGATCATCGGGCATACCCAGCGCTTCAAGGCCGCTGTTACCCAGCGATGCGTGAGTAACTTCGTCTCGATGTGGGGCTCAAGCGATTTCAACTGGACGTTCCAGATGGAGCTGGGGAACAAGCCACCGTTCGAAGATCTTGAGAATTTCTGGACACATTCGCCGATCGCTCACATCGGGAATGCGCGCACCCCCACCCTGGTGCTGCACAATGAATTTGACTTGCGCTGCCCGATTGAACAAGGCGAGCAGGTGTTTGTAGCCTTGAAGAAGATGGGTGTGGACAGCGAGATGGTGCGCTTCCCGGATGAGTTCCATGGATTGTCGCGCACCGGGCGGACCGATCGCAGGATAGCACGGTTAAACCATATACTACGCTGGTTCGATAAGTATCTGATGGATTAAAACCAAGACGCCTCGCAGATCAAACAGCGAGGCGTCTGTCATTTTAATTAACTGTCTCTACTCGGAGATGGCAGGAATCCCGGCGACTGGTTTGGCAGCCCGCACTCCATTGAGGATCGCGCTCGCAAACACCTCGGCAGCGTATGCGCCGACGATATTAACATCTGCTGAATGCTCACCGGTGGCGAGGGCAAAGATGGTATCGCCATCCAGCATGGTGTGAGCCGGGCGGATGGTGCGCGCCAAACCGTCGTGCGCCATCTGGGCGACTTTATTGACCTCTTCCTTATCCAACTTCGCGTTGGTGGCGACCACACCGATCACAGTGTTGCCGCGGCTGCCAAAACCGAGGGCAGTCCGCCCGATGAGGGACTGCATGACCTGCAGGGTATCGGCAAAATAACCGGAGGCGCCGATATGCAGCGGACCGACGTCCTTCGAGCGGGCGCCGGCGATGATCTGCCCGTTGACTGGGTCGATGACATCTCCAAAGGCATTGACAGCAGCAATGGCGGCGACGATCACCCCAGCACCAATCTCCATGCTAGCAGTACCAATCCCCGATTTCATACACTGCGATGGGCCGAGGATTTTGCCCACCGTGGCACCTGTGCCAGCGCCAACGTTGCCCTGCGCAGGGGGCTCGGAAGAAGCATTCTGGCAGGCGAGGTACCCCATGGCAGCATCCGGGCGAATATCAGGTTTCCCAATGCCGAGGTCGAACAATATGGCAGACGGGACAATCGGTACTTTGGCAATACGGGTATCGAAGCCGACGCCGCGCTCCTCGAGATAGCGCATGGCACCGGTGGCAGCATCCAGGCCGAAAGCTGAACCACCAGCAAGGACGATACCATGGACTTTATTGACCAAATGCATGGGGTGCAGGGCGTCAATCTCGCGCGTGCCGGGGGCACCACCACGCTGGTCCACTCCCCCGACGGCACCTTTCTCATACAAGATGACGGTACAGCCCGTGAGGGCTTCATCATTTTGAGCGTGCCCGACAAGGAGACCGGGAATATCAGTGATGGCATTTCGCAGTTTCATGTTCAATCTCTTAGGTATTTACCAGAACACACGGTGCTGGTTTATTCTAATAGTAATCTAATGACTTCAGCCAGAACCCTTTCAGCTACCTCAGATTTGTTCATTAACGGTAGAGGCGAAGTTTGCCCATCCGGGAAAAGGAGGGTGACTTCGTTGGTCTCCACCTCGAAACCTGAGCTGGGATCAATGACATTATTAGCCACGATGAGGTCGAGATGCTTGGATTTAAGCTTGGTAAGCGCATTGGCGATCAGGTCTTGTGTCTCGGCGGCGAAACCGACGACCACAGTGGGGCAACCTGATTGCTGGCGTAGCTGCCACAGCGCTTGGAGGATATCGGAAGTGGGTTCCAGCTCAAGGTTGGGCACCCCGGAATCTTTTTTGATTTTTTGGGTGGCCTTCCAGGTGGGCCGGTAATCGGCGACTGCCGCGGCCATGAGCAGGACGTCAGCCTGGGAGCAGGTGTTGAGCACGGCTGATTCCATATCAGCCGCGCTGTTCACTGGGACCAGCTCAGCACCGTGGGGAACTTCCAGGGAGACAGGAGTGGAAATCAAGGTGACCTGCGCTCCAGAATCCAGGGCAGCCTGGGCGAGGGCATAACCCTGCTTTCCGGAGGATCGGTTGGTGAGCAGGCGGACTGGGTCGATAGCCTCGCGGGTTCCCCCAGCCGTAACCACCACCCGGCGACCCTGCAGTGGTCCGCGGCGTGTGAGCAGGTAACGGATATGCCCCAGGAGCACGTTGGGCTCAGTCATACGCCCACGCGCCTCCAGTCCTGAAGCGAGATGGCCGACTTCCGGTCCGATGATGACCGCACCACGGCTGCGTAATAGCTCCAGGTTCGCCTGGGTGGCGGGATGGTTGAGCATTCCGCCGTCCATGGCAGGGGCAATCAGGAGAGGCCTCTCGGCAGTGCCAGACCCGAAGGAGAGCCCGGTGAGGACGAGTAGGTTATCCGCAATGCCATGCGCCAGCTTGGCGATGGTATTGGCAGTGGCAGGCGCGATGGCGAACAAATCAGCGCCATGACCCAACCCGACGTGCAGAACGTGAGCTTCAGCACCCCATAGGGCTTTATCAGTGAAAGCTGGTCGTCCGGTGACAGATTGGAAGGTGAGGGGTGTAATGAACTCGCTTGCTGCCGGAGTGAGGATGACGTCCACCAATGCGCCAGCCTGGGTCAGCTTGCTGGCCAGGTCGGCGGCTTTATAGGCGGCGATCGAGCCGGTCACACCCAGGATGATATTCTTTTTATCGAGGTATTTTTCTGTCATAATTTTTCAATCACCCGCTTTCGAATGTGTCATCCGGGATGCGGCGGACTTTGTGCATGCTTCCCCTCACCCAATTCAGATCTCACTGGAGATACAGAATTTCCATTTATTTGCCCAGGCGCTTCTTAAATACCTCGGTGAGCGCAGGGATAATCGCATACAGGTCTCCAACCACACCGTAGCGGGCCAGCTTAAAGATGGGAGCCTCGGGATCGCGGTTGATGGCAACAATGACCTTGCTGGTACGCATGCCGGCTTGATGCTGGATAGCGCCCGAAATGCCACAGGCGATGTACAGGTCGGGTGAGACGACTTTGCCAGTCTGGCCAACCTGATGGGCATAGGGGATATACCCGGCATCCACGGCGGCGCGGCTGGCACCGACCGCGGCGTGCAGAACCTGGGCAAGGTTTTCGATGAGCTGGAAACCCTGCTGAGCCTTCCAGATTTCGGCCTGCTTTTCATCCAGACCTGCTGGAGGGTTGAGGCTGGGATTATTGGAGACACCCCGCCCACCCGAAACGATCACGGAGGCGTCCGCCAGGCTGACTCCGGCTTCACCAGCGGCATAGGATTCTACTTTGGAGGGAATATCAGCCTCGCTCATCACGGGAGCTACTTTTGTAAGTATACCCGTTCGAGATGGCTCGGGTGGGAGCTTGTTGAAGGCACGCCCGCGCAAGGTGACGAGTTGGGGACGGGTGAGGCAAGAAACCTTGCTTAGCAGCTTGCCGGCATAAATGGGGCGGGTGGCGAGGAGAGCGCCATCTTTTACTTCCAGGGTGATCACATCGGGCAGGACGCCGGTGTTCAAATCGATGGCAGCCATGGCCGCCAACTCGCGCCCACGGGTGGTAGTAGGGAAGAGGATGACTTCTGGTGATGATTCAGCTGCCAGCTTGGCTAACAAGGCAGTATAGGGCTCGGAGCGATAATCATCCAGGGATGGATCATCGGCAAGCAGGACTTCGTCAGCACCGTATTGGAAAGCTCGGGATGCAATGGGTTCGACGCCCTTTCCAAAGATGAGGGCGGTGATCCCTCCGCCGAGCTGTCCGGCAAGCATTTTGGCAGCCCCGATACCTTCCCAGGAGGTGGGCAGAGCCTGTCCCTTGAATTGGTCAATGTACACCCAGATCTTGTTCATAGGATCTTCTCCGCCATAATTTTATCGACCAGAGCCTCGGCAATCTCATGCGGGCTTGAACCGGTGATCATTTCAGTGGTGACCTGGCGTTGTGGGGCGTTCATTATCTCCGGCCAGCTGGTATTGGCTTTGAGACCGCTTAAACCCAGGTCAGCGAGAGACCATACAGGGATGACGGCGCGTGAAGCCTTGCGGATACCCATGAAGGAAGGATAGCGCGGCTCACCGAAATCTTTAACAATACTGAGCACGGCTGGCAGCCTGGCGCTTACGGATAGCCGGCCTTCTTCAGCACTGCGCTCGACACGGATGGTGCGTGCGGTTGGATCGACACCCAAGATGACGACCACCAGCGTCAATGCAGGCCACCCAAGAAGGCGAGCGGTCTGTGCGGCGGTGAGACCAGTATCGGTGTCAATGGCTTGACGTCCGAGGAATGCTAGGTCGACCTCACCAATCTTTTTAATTGCAGCTGCCAGGACACGCGAGGTGGCCTGACTATCAATCTGCCCCAGGGCGTCATCGGAAATCAGGATGGCATCTGAACACCCCATGGCGAGGGCATGCTTGAGAGCTTCCTTTGAGTTCTCCCCACCGATGCTCACGGCAGTGACGCTGCCATTATGCGCTTCAGCCTGCTGAAGGGCGGCTTCCACAGCATACTCGTCCCAAGGATTAATGACGAGGGGAGAATCACCCCAATTGGCCTTGCCATCCACCGCAACAAGTCTGGCAGCTGAATCGGGCACTTGTTTGACACAAACTGCGATTTTCAAGGCTGTCCTCCTTTCGATGTTTGCAATTTTGATTTGATAATTTGATAAAAACCTAACTAAATCAACAATCCTTATCGAAGACGATTCATTATACAGTGAAATGAGAGAAAAAGTGACACACCACCCACCCGAGAGCTCATTTTCTATGTGTCCTATATTATAATATGAGCACATATCCGAGTAGACTTGATAAGGAGGTCAGAATGAACAAGATATTTAGTTTCCTTACGGGTGCGATAGTTGGAGCGCTGATAGGTTCGACCATCGCCATCCTAATGGCGCCAAGCTCAGGTGTGGATTTACGAGGGCAGATCCAGGAACGATCGATCCAATTAAGAGATGAAATTAAGCAAGTGGCAGACGAACGAAGAGCGGAGCTGACACGAGAATTAGAAACGTTAAGAGCGCCGTATCGCAAAGAGTGAAAGAAACGGGCGTATACAACCAATCCATGTTTGGCAGAACATTTCTGACAAACAACGGAATCAGGTAATACAATTTTATTTAAGACTTATGGGCTGGGATAGCTATTAAACCAGCCCCTTTTTGTCTCACGGTTTAAGGTTTAATCACGCTATAGCGGTAGGGGGCGAGCTGGCGGGTGAAACGGGTGGTGCCTGATACGACCAGGACGACATTATCCGCACCATCGCCAATGGTGAACGGAATGTCGGCGGTGATATTAGGCTGAAGGGTGATGTTTTGAACCGTGGTGGTATCACCCATTGAGATGAACGCCAGGGCATAGGTCTGCGGGAGCACATTCTGTATACGCGCCCAGCCTTCAGGCTGCCAGCCACCTGTGTCGGTTTCAAAATCAGTGGTGTACCCTATCTCGGGAATGGAAAGGTCATCCAGCAAAAAACCCTCACCGGTGACATTGGAATCGGTGACGTATTCAAAACGAAGGCTGATGTGCTGCCCGGCAAATCGAGATAGATCCACCGTTTCATGGACCCAGACTGGAAAAGAGCCTCCACCGCTAGCGCCGGTATAGCCCCAACCATAACTCATCCCCTGCGGGTTTGAAGATGTGCCGGAAGGAGTGGTAAGGATATGCCAGTTCACGCCATCGGTAGATGCTTCCAGGTAAACATAATCCCAGCCATTTTCAATATCATACCAGGTCCAATATGAGAATGATAGGGGACCTGAAATCCCAGTGAGGTCGAACGTTTTGGTTAAGGTCGTATCCGACTCGTCGCTCTTATTCGACCAAAAGGCATAATGTCCGGAGTGTGGGTCTTGTGGCAGGAGGGGGGTCTGGATGGAACCCTCGAAGTGGATGGTGTAGCTGCCGGGACATTTGAAGCGGATATAATCCACACCATATTGGTGAACATCGCGGGTGACATCGTCAATGGGGCATGAATTTACGGTCTCGGTGGCATCTGCGCGGGGGGCACCCCGGTAGCTGGTATACGCGTAGCGACCATCACCAACTTTGTGGTCCATCAGGTAATTTGTGACAGCCCAATCGAGGAAGAAACTATCGGCGGTAACCGGCATACCGGTCTGGAGGTCGACAGCATTAATCTGGCGCAGGGTGGAATCCACACTATTCAGGTCATTATCCTGGTTTGTAACCAGCGCCATGGTGGCAGTTTCACCAAAACGATCCAGAAAGTAGGTGAAGAATAAAAAGCCTGCGCCATAATGCGGTGTGGTATCTTCCTGGGATTCATCGGGCCAGTTGTTTAGCTGTAAATCAGGTTGACTGAGATATAGGGCGTCAAACCCACCAGAATAGTAATCATTCAATAATACAGCCAGCTCAGAAAACCCTTCACTAACCCAGCCCGATTCGTTCCGATCCTGGTACCAGTGGATCATGTGCTGGAATTCGTGGGCGAGAATCCCGAAGGTATATCGGTCATCGAGGGGCGAGTTATCGGCATTGACCAGGAACATTTCGTGAGCATTGGAGAAGCGATTCACCTGGTGTGGATATTCGTCAGCTGATGAAAAGTAGCCGGCATTTTTATCACCGATCCCACGCGCATACAATATATAGATATGTGGATCACCATCTACGCCGGGAGTCCATTCACTGCCGAAAAACGAGCGGTCGGTGGGGTAGATTTGATATTCAAACGCATCCGCCAGGTTACGCAGGTCGCGTTCTTTATAAGGGACGCCATTTTCAATCCAGAAATAGGCATGATCGGTCACGTATCGCAGGGTGGCATCGACCTGAAAATTATCCATATCGCCATTGCCAACCCAAAAGGCTTGTTGGGCACCTACGGAATAGAAGGAAGCTGGAGGTGCTTCGGTCGGGGAGAGATCATTCAAACCCAGCAAGCGATGGCCCAAAGCAATGGGGTCATTGATTGGGATAAAAGTGTTATCCAGGGTGCGGAGTGTATCCGTTTGAACCAATATTGGAACCGGGGTAATCGCTGCAACCGGTGTGGTTATTTGAGTTTGCGTTGTCAATGAATCCGGGGGCGAGGTGGGTGTTGAGACCACTGCCTGAGGAGAAGGTCTAATGACGCGCGGGGTGGAGGTGGGTGAACCGGCATCTACCGGTAAGAAGGGCAAATCTATGGCGAGGGTGGATGTAACAGAGCGATAACCAGCTATACCAATCAAACTCACCATTAAGCAGAAAACACACGCACAAGAAATTACAATCAAAACGATAATACAGGCATACCAGCCATTTTTAGGCATAAATTATCCTATGGGAACTTGCAGAGGATGGCAGAATTATAATTCACATTAAAGCTTTACCACAAGGAGGCTTAACTCGACTGCATATGTAGTCGATGGAGAAAGAGCATGGCATTTAAAAGAAATGAGCGGGCAATTTGGATCGCCCGCTCTTAATTATCCAACCAGTCCTCAATGATTCTAGGGGTTAAACGTAAGATCGAACTGTTGTGTATAAATTACCAGGATGTAATTCCCCAATGATTTTGTGACCGCAACCCGCCACCAATAATTTCCCGCAGCGATGTGCGTCCCATCGGTCAGGGTACCATTCCACATGGCACTGGTTGAAGCCAGCTGGTTGGAAACCCATGTAGGTTGATTTATGCCATTCGGGCCGAGCTCAACAGAATAGGAGCCTCCCTGACCATATTGCGACCAGGAGAATTGAAGCGGGTTGGAGGCACTGATGGCTGAAGCTGAATATGGAGCACCATCTCCCGGTGTCAGCAGCTCAAAGAGACTCCCGTTTAAATTAATACTGACCTCCAAGTCAGGAATATCGATGGGATTTACCCCCGCGGGAAGCGTGCCTTCAATCCATCCAAGGGAGGCGATTTCGGTGATTGGGGTCAGACCGGGATTATCGGATTGTTTAAAGGTCAGAGTGAAATTTGTGCCTGGGGCGAGTGTAATAAAGGAATAATGACCGCCAGCGTTCGTGAGAGCCTGGCGGGGAGCAGCATCATCCGCAAAGCTGACGAGCACATTTGGTTTGGGTGTGCCATTTTGGATCACACGACCTGTGACCCCAATCTCGCCCGCTGAGAGCGTCGCAGTGGCAGTTGGAGAAGTACTGCGTGTAGGGGAAGGGCTGACCGTGCCAGAAGGGGGAGTGCCTGTAACGACAGACGTACCAGATGGCGTGGGTTGAGGAGCGGTTGGTGAAGCCAAAGTTGCGGAAGGTGTGCCCGACCCAGGTGGGGCGACCGGTGTGGGTGGTTCTGCAGTGGTGCTGAGAGCGGGGGTTATAAAGGCTGCCAGAGGGGTGTAGGAAGTCTGGCGAGTGGGTGAGGGGCTGTTCGGAATTGCACTCTCAACCAAGGCCTGGGAAGGGGGAGTGGATGTGCTGGTGGCAGGTGGAGGAGCGAAAGGCAGTGGAGCGGTGGGGTTTTGCAGCAGGTAGAATGAGAACGAGGCTACCAGCAGTAGCGCTGCAGCCATGGCGATCAAAATCAATTGATTTGTGGTCAGGTTCTTGATCATTGTTGGCAACCAATGAAGGGCGTTATGTGCGGCGCGGACCGGCAAATTTATTGGTTCTAAATGCGTTGGCAATCAGGGTTGCTGCCAGCTTGAGACCCATCAGGAAATAATAAAACCAATTAAACAGGAAAAAATAATCACTGGCAAGGTTTTTGTGGTAATACAGATAATAAGAACGGTGCCATTCATAGATTGACCGGTAAGGCTGGACGCGCGATCCACCCTGCCCGCCAAAATGGATGATCTTAGCTGTGGGCAAGTAGACCACCTTCCATCCGCTTTTTTTGGCTTGAAAACAGTAATCTGCATCCTCCTGGTAGGCAAAAAACCGTTCATCCAGATAGCCGATCTGCTCAATCACCTGGCGGCGGATGAGCATGCAGGAGCCGGAGATACCATCCACTTCATGGATCTGGTCTTCATCGAGGTAATTCAGCAGGTATCCCCCAAACAGTTTACTGTGTGGGAATAGTGAAGACAAGCCGGAAAAATAGGAGAAAGCAGCCCAGGGGCGGGAAACTCCACGCTTGCAAGCTTTTTGGAGGGTGCCATCACGGTTCAAAACCTTGGGACCACAAATACCGACCTCAGGCTGGGAATCCAGGTAAGCCACCAGGTTATTTATCGCACCCGGCAAGACGATCGTGTCGGGGTTGAGCAGCAGCATGTATCTACCCTGGCTGGCATGCAGAGCTTGATTAATCGGGCGGGCAAAACCCAGGTTGGTGTCATTGCGGATGAGCCTAGCAGCGTTATATTCAGATTGCAGCATGGGGATAGTGCCGTCGGTGGAACCATTATCGACGATAATCAGCTCGAAGTTCAGGATGAGCGGTTCAGCCGGCTGGCCAGGCGCCGTTGAGTCGGCACCAGCTAAATGTAAATAAGATGTTTGCTCGCAGATTGAATGTAAGCAATTGCGCAGGTAATCACAAGCGTTAAGGGTGACAATACAGATGGAGAGATCAATCATAACGAATGATTATGCTCGAAATGGGAAACAATTAACCGTATGGTAAGAGAAAACCTAATCAGAGGCGACCGCCAAACAGATTATCAGGCGCCAGCATGCAGGATGGCATTGACGATGCGGGGAGCAGCTTTACCATCCCCATAAGGGTTAACCGCATGTGCCATGAGGGCATACGCTTGAGGGTTATCCAGTAGCTGGCGCGTCTGGAGGAGAATCTCCTGTGTGTCGGTCCCGACCAGGCGGACGGAGCCCGCTTGCACGCCTTCAGGACGCTCCGTCACCTGGCGCATGACCAACACAGGTACGCCAAAGGCAGGCGCCTCCTCCTGCAAGCCGCCCGAATCGGTTAAAACGAGAGTGGCATGCCTCATCAGCTGGACCATAGGGAGATAGTCCAATGGATCTAGCAGGATGATATTGGATATGTCGCTTAACATTCGATGGACCGGCTCCTGGACGTTAGGGTTCAGGTGCACCGGATAAACGATGCGGAGCTTGTCTTGATATATTTGAGCGAGCTGTTTGAGCGCAGCGCAAATATGTTCCAAAGGGACGCCAAAGTTTTCGCGACGGTGGGCAGTGACCAAGACCAAACGCGGAGCATCAGGTGTAACTTCCCGGGAGGATCCAGGTAGCTGGTAGGGTATTTCGAGGCGCTTGAACAAGTCAAGCACCGCAGAGGTGGGGGGCAGCTTGACCACGGCCTGCAGTGCATCGATGACCGGGTTGCCGGTGACCAGGACCTGGTGGGGCGGGATATTCTCCTGCAGGAGGTTCTGACGAGCCCACTCGGTGGGTGCAAAATGCAAATCGGTCAAGACACTGGCAAGGCGGCGGTTGATCTCTTCCGGGAATGGCTGCCACTTATCATTCGTGCGCAGCCCGGCTTCGACGTGCCCGACCCGAATATGGCGGTAGAAGGCAGTTAGAGAGGAAGCCATGACGGTGGTGGTATCACCCTGCACCAGGATCCAATCGGGTTTCAGGCTGGCAAGCACTGGGTCAAGGTGGGTGAAGATCTCGGCGGTCAGAGAGGCCAGGTTCTGGTCCGGCTGCATCAGGTTGAGGTCCACATCGGGGTGAATATCGAACAATCCCAGCACCTGGTCGAGCATCTGGCGATGCTGCGCGGTGACACACACCTGGGAGCTGATCCCGGGTGTGGAAGCTAGCGCCTGGATGACTGGTGCCATTTTTACGGCTTCAGGGCGTGTGCCGAAGATAGACAAGACCCGCAAGGTCATCCGGCCTCCATGGCGAGCTTCAGGGCGTCCTGCCAATCCGGTAGCTGCAGATTAAAAGTATTAATGAAGGCTTCACAATTTAATGCAGAGAACAGAGGGCGGCGGGCGGGGGTGGGAAATTCTGAGGTCTTCGCCGGCTGCACCTCTGAAACGGTCTGTTGCTCGCGGTGTGAGTCCAACTTCATTGCCTGCAGTCCCCATTCAAGGCGGCTGCAATAGCCGGAACCTGCCAGGTGGTATAAACCATGATGCTGTGAGAACCAGGCGTTCAAATCTTCCCTGCCCAGGGTGATGAGCTGGCTGGTGACTTCGGCGAGCATGCGCGCCCAGGTGGGTCCGCTGACCTGGTCGGTCACCAATCTCAGTGGAGGCTTGCCTCGTGCCCAGCGCAGGACCTTGTTGACAAAACTATCGCCACGCATACTGTAGACCCAGCTGGTGCGCAGCACCAGGTAGGCGCCTCCGACCTGCTGGACCGCCTGCTCACCAGCAAGCTTGGTGCGTCCATACACGCTAAGGGGGTTGGGCGAGTCGCTTTCCAGGTAGGGTGAGCCCTTGGACCCATCAAAGACGTAGTCAGTGGAGAAGTGGATGAAGGCTGACCCGCCCCGCAAAGCTTCATCCGCCATAATGGCGGGTGCAGTTGAATTGACTGCTTCGGCCAGGTCAGGCTCTGATTCAGCGCGGTCCACGGCAGTGTATGCAGCGGCATTGATGAGCACATCAGGTCGGCAATCGCCGATCACCTGGCGGAGGCGACCAAAATCAGCAAGGTCGATTGCGGGATAGTCACAGGCATTCAGCTCACCCAGGGGCGCGAGGGTACGTTCCAATTCCCAACCGAGCTGACCCGTATTTCCAAGCAAGAGAATGCGCATGGGTATTATTTTAGAGGGAGTAGAAATAAATACCTGGTAATTTTATTGCCCATAGAAGGACATCTCATCTTCCAGCAGGCCCAGCAGGTACTGCCCATACTGGTTATTGTCCATGGTCTGCGCCTGATGCCGGAGCATAGCAGCATCGATGAAGCCAAGGCGGTAGGCAATCTCCTCCGGGCAGGAAATCATCATCCCCTGGCGATCCTGGACTGTCTGGACGAAGTTGCTGGCTTGAAGGAGGGCTTCATGGGTGCCGGCATCCAGCCAGGCAACCCCGCGCCCGAGCACTTCCACGCGCATCTGCCCACGCGAAAGATAAATCATATTCAGATCGGTGATCTCAATCTCACCACGGGCGGAGGGTTTGAGGGTGGAGGCGAGCTGGGCAACCTGGGAATCATAAAAGTACATGCCTGGGACGGCGTAATGGGAGCGGGGTTTGGTAGGTTTTTCTTCGATGCTGAGCGCCAGACCATTGGCATCGAATTCGACCACGCCATAACGCTCAGGGTCACGCACCGGATAAGCGAAGATCAACGCGCCTTCAGTGAGCTGGGCGGAGGTGCGCAGCTGAGCGGGCAGACCATGCCCGAAGAAGATGTTATCTCCGAGGATCAAGCAAACCGGCTCATCGGCGATGAATTCCTGCCCAACCAAGAAGGCATCCGCCAGACCGCGCGGTTCGGCTTGTTCAGCATAGGAGAATTTTAACCCGAGGTGAGAGCCATCCTTCAGCAGGCTGCGGAAGGATGGCAGAGCATCGGGTGAGCTGATGATCAGGATCTCGCGGAT
>JBGPBQ010000005.1:0-39092 GCA_041481345.1 Anaerolineae bacterium | reverse complement strand
CTTGTTGAGCGCGTCCGTCTGTCCCTGATCCGGCTCGGAGACCCACCAGGCAAACCGCTCGATGTAACGCCGGATGATTTCCACTGAGCCATCAGTGGAGCCACCATCGACGATGAGGTATTCCAGATTGGGATAATCCTGCGAGAGAACCGATTGGATGGTCTCCTCGAGGAAACGTCCCTGGTTATACGACGGGGTGAGGATGGAAACGAGGGGCGATAGAGGCACGGTGTACGCCATAAATACGGACATGTAGATTAGGTATCGACCAGGTGGACACCCTGCTCATCCAGACGCAGACCCTGACCATGGTGCTGGAAACGACGGCGGGTGGTGCGATAAGCGAGGAAGAGCTTTTCAAGACCGAAGGTGTTGCCAGCAGCTTGAACGACCTTATACCAAACACGCAGGACAGCCCTGGGAGATAACCCCCAGGCTTGCCTGAAATGATCCAAGGCCTGGCGGGACTGACCGGCATCAATCAGGCGTTTACCGGCAAAAACATGCAAGCCGGCATATATCTCTGGGCGCTGCCGTTTGAACATAGGCTGAAAGAGGGGATCGTGCTCGCATGACCCGACGAATTGAAAGGCTTCATCCACGAAGCGAGCGGCCTGGGCGACCGTTTTGGCTTCAGCGTGGGTGCGCTCAACAGCCCAATATTCACCCAAGTGAAGAATTGGGCCGTGGGCAGCAATCTGTACCCACAGGGTATGGTCTAGAATCAGGTTATACCCAGTGGGAAGGAAACCTGCCTGCTGCAAGGCGCTTCTACGCATGAACACCGTCGGCTGCAGGAGGACGTTGAAGGATAGCAAATCTGGGAGGGAGTACTGCGGGTAGGTGTGCCAATCCAGTACGCGCAGGTCGGCATCGACCATGACCCCGTCGGCATAGACCATGCTGACATCGGGGTGCGATAGCAGGGCATGCACAGCCTGACTGACCGTGTCGGTATGATAGTACAGGTCGTCGGAGTTCAGCCAAGCGAGGACCTGCCCGCTGGCGTGGGCGAAACCCTTGTTGATGGCATCGTCCTGACCGTGGTCAGGTTCGGAGACCCACCATGCAAAACGGTTGGCATAGCGCTGGATGATCTCATGGCTGCCATCAGTCGAGCCGCCGTCTACCAGCAGATATTCAAGGTTAGGATAATCCTGGCATAGAACGGAGCGGATGGTCTGTTCGAGGTACTGCGCCTGGTTTAAGGAGGGTGTAATGATGGAGACAAGGGGGAGAGCTGGATCAGCCATTGGGAGCGGATTGCATAGGTTGGGTCAGGTAGAAGATGAGATAGCCATCGCCTTGGGAGTAGATGGGATAATGGTCATAAAGATAAGTTTTTAGCATGGGTTGGGCATTAAAGTCGTTCATTAAAGTTACCACAAAATAATCCTGTCCAATGACAGCGTTTTCAAACCTAGTTTTAAATTCACCCTGCGGATCAGCAGTGCTACTCAAAGCCTGTTCATCAGCAGTGGTGTACAGCCATGGAGTGACATGACGCATACCGAAATAAGCAATTCGGTATCCCATTTCATGTGTCAGACCTATCAAATTGCCCTCTTTTGGCAGCGCCTGGCCTAATTTTTGCCAGCCGATTGCTTCATTGCGATAATTTTTGCTCAACAAAATTGAGCGCCCCATCCATCCTGAGTAGAAAATGGAAAATATAATAATAGCTACCACTGCCCATTTTGCCAAATGACCATGTTCAGATATCCGGTTAAACACCAAGCCTGCTAACGGGGCGAGAGAAAGTGCAATTGCAGGAATAAGTGGTATGGAATAATATTCATGCGTGATGATGTGATGAGCGAATGCCATGCCGTACAGCAGATAACCCCCCCATAAAGCCAGTGGGATGATACGCGCTTTTTTAGGCAGCAACCAGACCCCCACAAAGCTGATGATGGCAACTCCTAAATCCACCAATCCACCCGCGAAGATAATCCAACGGATGTAAAAAGACGGTTGTATCAGGTTTTTTAGCAACCCAATGGAAAAACCTACGTACGCACTGGACCAATCTGGAATAACAAACAAGTAATAAACAGCAGGGAAAATGATAAACAAAGCCGCCATCACCCAAACCTGCGGGCTTTTAATCGCTTTCTTGAACCCCAATGTGGCAATCACGACCCCGACAAGCATTAAAAGAATCGGGAATACTGCAGGGAGCTTGATATATCCTGCCAGGCCAGCCAACAAGCCGGTGAGAATCGCCCATTTCCAGGTGGGAGCTTCTCCCCAGCGATACAGGGTATAAGCGACCCATAGGGTCAGCATCATCATGGGCAGATCAGGTAGAAAGGTACGCCCGAAGATCACGCTCCAGGGAAGGAAGAAATAGTAAATAAGGGGAGCAATAGCGGCTATGGGCGAAGTCATCCGGCGAGCCAGGGCAAACAATGCAATCCCACCAAGCAACCAGAAAACGATGGCGTAGATGCGCGCCACCCATAAATGTTCACCACCCGTAACAAGGTAGGTTAATGCCACGAGCCCATCAAAGACGGGTGGCTCGTTTTTGTCCATTGTATTCGCTATAATGATGGCTTGGTCGCGCGTGGCAGGGTCGGCTGAGGGCAGCAGCTGATAGTAGATCGCCCGGGCAATGATCGCCCCACGCAGCTGGCGCTGTGGAAAATAATCCAGGGGAGGGTCGGTCAGGTCCAATAGGCGAAGACCAGTCCCCAGGATGAACACTGCGATTATGCAGATAGATATCCAGATGGGGGTGCGTTTCTGCGCTGCCGGCTGCGATTCCAGCTCAGTCATTGGTCAGGATCCTTGCATTAATAGTTTTACCTGTGGTCATAAGTAACGCGTATCTCCAAATACGTGCGGGGGGAAATAGTAATAATATTGATGAATGAGATGATCCTGTTTCAGAACAGCGACAGGTAATCGACTTTCGGAAAGATAGTTAGCTTGCCGCCGATGGTGGCATCTACGATGTGCCGACCCGCCCGCGAGTAAGCCTCGCGCGCCCGGGTGTAACCGCGTTCTGAACCGGCCAGGTCGGGCAGCTGCCACTTAAAACCTTTGCCAAAATAATTGGCGGCAAAGTGGTTGGGATCATCCCCTTGAGAAACGACGGCTTGATTGGCGGTTCCCTGGGTTACATAGTTGTGGTCCACACCCACGAGGATGACCTCAGTGAATCCCATATGGTAGGCGAGCTGAAGAGCTACATTCGTGACGGTGAAACCTTCGAAAACGCGACCGTTCACATTCGTCGAAAAGCCCTCTTCACCAGTGAAATCGGTGTCAAGATAGGTGAGGTTCGAGTCGGGACGGAACCAATAACGCGCCCGCCAGGTGAGGAACCTGGGGAGGGACAGGTTTTGCATCTCAGTGGCGCACTGTTCAATGACCATATCATTCACCGCTACCAGGCAGGAAGTTGAAAAACCGAGCTCCGTAAATAGCAAGTAGATGCGGTTGAGACCAAAGGTGTACTCGTTACGCAGGCGGCTCAGGTCGGTCTGGCGCAGACTGGGGCCATTGCCGATGATGAAACAGCGCTGACCGGCATGGATATTTTCCAGCTGCTTCAGGTTGTGCGAGCTTTCAGACCAGCGCGTATCAACCCTTTGAGCCAGGAGATGCCGGCCGCGGTTGCGCCACCACCAATACGCGTCCGAGCCCATGCCCCAGATGGGAGCCGGGGTGATTTTTTTGAACGTCTTTTTTATAGGATGCTCCGTATCAGATCTACTTTCGACTTATCTTATTAGGGTTGACAGTTACCCCAAAGGGTTGCCGTGAAGCGTGAAACAGCGATTGATTTTACCTGAGTACAACCCCCAGTTAGTGCAGCCAGTACATTCGTATTGGTATCAGCGCGATTCAGGACCCAGAAACGTGGGGAATTGCGGATATCTTGGATCGTGACGTCTGCAACCGGAATAGTTTCAGACGGAATAATGGGAAATAATAGCAAGTTCTCGGTGAACTGGTAGATACCGTTCTTTTCCCTGAGGAAGTTTAACACATGCCTGCCTGGCAAATAAAAATAAGAGGCAGCTGCCGTGTAGTAATCCAGGCTGACCACGGAATCAGTCGGTTTTAGCTCCGGGCGTATAGTGAGCACCATTGCGCTCTCGGGGCTCTTGATCATCCTCCAATATGCTTGAAGACCAACAAAGGATGCCACCAGGATGGAAGCAAAGACCAGGCCCGGAATGACCTTCCACACATGATTAAATAGGAATTCCAAACCCAAGGCAAATAACGAAAATATAGCCGGCAGGAGGATGAGAAATTGGCGTGTCTCAAATGCTGGTAATCGAATTCCAAGTGCCAAATTTAAAACCATCAGCAGCAGCAATGGAATCGCGATTTGAAAGCTAAAGTAAAGGCCCAATAATCGTGTATTTTTATTACGGATGCTGGAAAATGCACCCAGGAGAGCAGTCCCTCCCACCGTGCCCATCAATAACCAATGCTGCCAGTATACGCCAAAACGGACTGGCTCGCCGCCGAGGGATTGGAGGATTGCAAGTGGAGTGAGAGGCGCAAGGCTGGCACGCTTACCAACCGTGGTGGGGATGGTCGAAATCAGCATCAAATAAATTGGCACGCAGCAAATCACTATGATAGCAACATAGATCCACCAGGCGCGTCGAGGGGCACGAAACCAAAGAATCAACCCCTGGACGCCAACGATAACAAAGTAAAAATAGCTGGTGTATATTCCGAGAATCGAGAGAACGGCTAAAGCCACCCACCAGCGAAGCCTACGCTTAGATGAAAGGATGTCAGCAACGAGGATGGTTGACCATACTGCCAGAAGGGTGACAACGGCAAAGGAACGTGCTTCCTGACTGTTATAAACATGAAATGGCGATACTGCGAAGGCTAAACTTGCAAGAGCAACCACTATGCGGCTAGTAAAACGTCGGCACAACAAATAAAAACCGGAGATTGTAAGGATGCCAGAGAGTGCAGAGAGCCATCTCCAGCCCCATTCGGATTGAACATTCCAAATGCCCGAAGAAAGCATCTCCAGCAGGTGATAGAGGGGTGGGTTGGGTTCTCTGAAGCTGTCCTGCAAGAGTACTAAAAGACTTTGCCGGCTGATTTGGACTGTGAAGATCTCGTCCAGCCATAAAGGCTGGGTAGACAGATGATATAGGCGCAAACCAATAGCAACCAGGACGACTAACACTCCTGGCCAATCATCGCGGATAATCAGTGAGACGCGATTTTTTACGAGGGTCATTCGCGTGTGGATGATGGATTATTCAGTACTTAACCGAGCGGTGGCGCCGCCATCCACGATCATGGCCTGGCCGGTCATGAAGGATGACTGGGTGTTATCGGCCAGGAAGTAAATGGCATGGGCAATCTCCTCGGGAGTGCCGATGCGCCCATTGACCGTTTTACGGGCCAGGTTATCCAGGCGGGTCTGGATGTCACCGCCCTGGACGTGATCGCGCACCAGGCCAGCGCGCAGCATGGGCGTATCCACGGCACCGGGCAGGATGGCGTTGACGCGGATATTATCGGGAGCAAACTCAATTGCCATGGCGCGGGTGAGAGCAAGCAGCCCGCCCTTACTGGCAGCATAGGCGGCGATGTTGGCAGATGTAGCTACCGCATGGACGGAGGAAACATTGACAATGGCGCCTCCATGGGCAGCCTTGAAAAGCGGGTAGGCAAGCTTTGCGCTCAGGAAGACGGAACGCAAATTGGAGGCCATGACGGCATCCCATTCCTCCACGCTGGTCTGGATGATGGGCTTGGCAACCTGGATGGCGGCATTATTGACCAACGCATTCAGGTAGCCCGTGTGCGCATGGGCCTGGCTGAAGATCGATTCGAGGTTGCCGCCGATGGAGATATCGGATTGGATGAAAAAGCCATCCTGGGGAAAGGTCTCCCCGAACGGAGAGCGGTCCACGCCGATGATGCGCCAACCCAGCGAGGCGAAGTGATGGACCGTAGCACGGCCGATCCCGCCGGCAGCCCCAGTGATCAGGACGGTGCGTGGAGTGGATGAATTTGGATGATCAGCATCTGTATTTATCGACATCAGGTTTCCTTTGGCAGTGAGATTCCAAGACCTTCCAGCAGATTATTGATTGTATTCTGGTGCACCCTCTCCCAGGCTTTGGGGCTGGAATTGGCATTGTGCGAGCCAAGCATGACGTTATCCAATATAGTCAGCGGGCTGTCTGCCGGTAGTGGTTCAACCTCGAAGACGTCTATAGCCGCACCGGCGAGTATGCCTGCCTGCAGGGCAGAGATCAACGCCGGCTCATCGACGACCGCGCCACGCGAGGTGTTGATCAGGACTGCAGACGGTTTGATATGGACGAGCGAATCTGCGTTCATCAAGTGGAAGCTGGAGGGGTTCAGGTCACAATTCAGGCTGACGAAATCCGCACGCGCAAGCAGGTCTTCGAGTGTGGTCATCTCGACTTCATTTTTGGATAGGAAGACTGGGTCGATGGGGATGATATCGTTGCCGAGGATTTTCATTCCAAATGCGCGTGCCCGGCGGATGACTGCCTTACCGATCTTGCCAACGCCGACCACTCCCAACGTACATTCGCTCAGGGAGCGACCGGGGATTTTCTCCCACACTCCCCTTTTTACCGCCCGGTCCATCCAGGGAAAGCGCCGAGCGAAGGTGAGCACATAGCCAAGCACCGTATCCGCTACCGGCAGGGTGAAGGCATTGGGGGTATTGCGCACCTGGATACCCAGGCTTTCTGCCGCCTGGCAGTCGATCGAATCGATGCCCGTGCCCCACTTGGAGATGACTTTCAGCCTGGGGGAACAGGCCTCCAACACCCGGGCAGTGTAGTGGTCGTCTCCGCAGATGGTGCCGTCGAATTGACCGGCATAAGCCAACAGCTGGTTTTCGTCCAGGCGCTCATGCACCTCAGGGACGATCAGCTGCAGGCCGAGACCTTTAAGCAGTGGGCGGTAACGGGGCAGCACGGGGATCATGTAGGGAGCAGAGAAAAGAATGGTCAGCATGGGCTCATCCGTTTTCGGTCATGGTTTGCTGCATCAAAAATTCACTGATGGCAAAATCGAGCTCATCGTCGATATCCCAGGCTTCGGAGGCGTCCATAACGAACATGAAGGGACGCTCCCCGATGCGGTTGAGGCGGTTGAACAGAGTCTGCCGGTTGAAAATATAGATGCATGAATTCTCTTCATAAATGGGGGGTAAATCCTGTGTTTGCAGCAGGATATCCGGGTTGTGATTAATCGCTCGACCCAGCTGGTCCCACAGACGTACCTGGCGCGGGGTAACTGAAAACAGCGAATCATATTCAGGAGTATTGGTGAGTATTGCCTGGATGGAGCGCGAGATAGTGGCTGGGCGCAGGAGTGGGTTGGTGGTGTGGGTTTGCAGGTAGTAATCGGTCTCCACCTGGGAAGTGTCGTATAGGAGGATCTCATTCATCGAGACCCTGTCGCCGCGCAGATGGGCGGGGCGTTCCAGGATACAAACCGCGGGGAAATGCTGCTGCAGTCCATCCATGATCGGCTGACTATCGGTATCGACCACCACCTGGTCAATCTCCGGGCAAGCAAGCAGCGAGCTAATGATGTGGTGAAAGAGTGGTTTTCCTGCCAGCGGGCGGAAGTTCTTGCCCGGAACGCGTTGTGAATGGTGTCGCATGGGTACAAGGGCGGTAATTGTAGGCATATTACCTCTGGTGAGAGCGTGAGCCTTCGATGGAGTCTTATTGTATGGGGGAAATTTCCCTGCGGAGGGTGGATGACTGAACACTGGCGCGGCGCGAATAGTAAAAAGTCTGGCGCAGCTGCCAGGTGAGCGGACCGGATTGGCGGAAGCCTTTGAAGGTGCCCCAAAACTGCATCCAGCGGAACCATAGTATTTCGCCGAGATGAGAGGTTAAATTACCCTGGCGGGTAGCGTGGGAGACATCACTGGCGATATTGGAGCTTAGATTATTAAATAAATCAGACAGGCGATAATGTTCTTGGGGGAAGAGGCGCTTGAAGGCCATGGCCTCGCGACGATAGCGGTTGTAAACCGCCTTGGGAGTCTCTTCGTGGAGGTGCACCACTTCGGCTTCAGCCGCATAGCTGAGGACAAAGCCCTGCGAAATAACCCGCTGGGCCCAGTCCAGGTCTTCCAGGCCGGGCAGGGATTCATCATAGTGAAAACGCTCCCAGAGCGAGCGGCGGATAGCTGCGTTGGCATTGTTGCAGAATGGATGGGGCTGGCGGGGTTGGGATCGTTCGGGGTACCAGTGAAGAAATATCTGCTGTTCGGAGAACTTGTTGAGCTTGCTGCCACGCTGTTTGCCATAATTGAGGGCCACCTGGGGGTCGGCAAAGGGTGCCAGGAGGCATTCCAGCCAATCGGGATACACCGGGTAAACATGAGCGCTGGCAATGACGATGAATTCTCCACATGATTCGATAATTCCTTGATTTAATGAGTAACCAAATGTGAAATCCTTGGGCTGGATGTGCACAACCCTGACGGGGTAGCGGGCGGCAATATCAAGCGTATTGTCGGTTGAGCCCGAATCGACCAAGATGATCTCGCGGTCCTGGACGGTTTGGTTGGCGATCCCCTCCAACAGCTGGCCGATATGTCTTTCTTCATTGCAAGCACGGATCACGATGGATACCAGCATTGGATTAGATAGAACGATCTACTTCTGTTTGCATACACCCACGGATTGATAGCGGGGATCCCATTTTCCCCAGGGCATTCCATTGTCCCCAGAGTGGAAGTAAAAATCTGCCAGGTTATCGCGCAGCTCGGAGCAGTTCCTCAAATCAAGCAGTAAATCATCATATTGTGAGTAATTTGAAGGGAGGTTGTCTGTCAGGTGGAAGTGATGGCGCAGACTGGCTTCAGTGTAGCACCAGCCCTTGGAGGGCTCATGGAACCAATCCTCATTACGGGCTGCACCCAGGGTGGCCAGCAGGAAACCCCCCGGCTTGAGCACACGCATGAGCTCATCAACCACATGCCCCAACTCATCTGGTGCGTTGTGCTCCAGCGAGGATATTGCCACAACCGCATCCACAGAATTGTCTGGGATGAGCGGCATGTTCTTCAAATCCTGGTTGTAAACCAACACCCTACCAGACGGATCCTTGGGAAGGGCAATCTTCACCAAACCGCCGGTGCCACGCACGAAGGAGCGCGTTTTGGCTTGGAAGCTGGAGGCTTGTTTTATGTTTTTTCGGATTACCTGTAAAGGGGAGGTCAGGTCTTCCGGTCTCAGGCCCCGAACAATGTAGCGAGCGCGAAAACGGAGGGATAACTCCGCCCGGCTGGAGCGGTCCACGCTGATGACTTCTGCGCCACGTTCAGCCAGGTACCACTGCAGCAGCCCTTCCCCGGCACCGGCATCCAGGATACGTTTACCACTTAGCTCTCCAAGCTGAGCAAGGATCCAGACCCAATCGAGCAAGTAATGCCAACCCAAGCCTATCCCTAGAGAGTGGGCCAGGATATTAAGCCTCTCTACCTGTTCACGGTGCTGGTCCAATAGAGCAACGGGCAATATCTCGATCTTGTCAGGTACGATGGAGGTAGTCTTGATCATTCGGAAGGATTATCCCCGGCTTCATCATCCAAAAGAAAAGGCGTATCGTGAAGGATTCCATCAAGCAAGATCCGGAAGGTAAGTGAATTTTGTGGAAACAATTTTTGCACAGGAAATGACCGTAGGCTCACAAATCCCGGCAACCGGGTAGTTTGAATATAATCGCCAAAAGGCAGCGAAGAACGATAAAGCTGATAATAGAGGAACCGGCGGGCATTGCGTTGGAATTTCGTAGGGATGGATATTTGCTCCGCAGCCAGGAAATCCTCTGCCAGCCGGAGGTACTCTTGGGGCGAAGCAGGGAAAAATACAGTGGGAAGCTGGGTGTAGCGGGCACGACCGGCGCATAACACGGGAGCACCCATGATGGAGGCCTCAAGACCGATGGTGGAGTTATACACCATGACAAATTTGGAACGCTGGATCAGCTCATACGAGCTGAGGGGTTGATCTGAATCCACGAAGATAAGATTGGAGAGGGAATCGGCGTGGTTTTGAGCAACCCACTGGCTTACGCTCTCCTGGCTGGCTTTACCGGGCCGGGCTTCATCGGGGTGGGCACGCACGACAAACAAAGTCTCGGGATGGTCACGGACGATCTCCAACACCAGGTCGAGCCAGGCAAACATGTGCGGAAAGACGACATTGGAGTGAGGCTGGCTAGTATCGAAGACGACGTTGGTAAACACAGGCACGATGTGCTTGAAGGCGCTAGCCTGCTGTAAAAAGCTGGCATCCAAGCCCTTCATCTGAGGCCAGAAGCGGATGCCGGCCATGGAAAATTGCCCGTGGAAGCGCTGGCTGAGATACGCATCCAGGCGTTCATCCTGGGCAACACTGAGCTCGAAATCCTCAGGTACGTGCAGTGGGTAGGCGGTAGCCTCCCCGGTGGTGAAGAACGCGCTGAACGGCTGCAGTCCAACTTCATGCGTGATGGTGCGGATACCTCGCTGCGCAGCCACCCAGCGAGCGGTGGCTTCAGGGAAGAATTGCCCGTTGAACAGGATCACAGCCTGTGGACCGGTATTATCCAATAGGGTGGAGAATTCTTGAGCTATGTGATAGGCCGAAAGGATGTATTTCTGATAGAGCGAGCGGGTTTGAAAATCATCCAGCAGGTGGTGGCGCCGCAGCACCCAACGTATCGAGGGCACGACCAGCTGACCGAGAGGCAAGGCTGGCATCGCAGCCACTCCGGAACCAGGGCTTACCTCGACAGGATGGTATTCGAAATCCATCAAGCGTTCCAAAGACAGACCACGCAGCAAATCGATGAGATCCGGCTGGTTCCGGTAGGTGAAGGGAATGGCGAAGCTACTCGAATAGAACCAGCGCGATTGAGCGATGCACGCCTTACAAGGGGGAGGTTTGGAAGGATCGTTCCGGTCGGTGCCTAATACACAACGGCACATGCCTGACTGGCAGACAAAATGGACCACCGGGACTTTCTGGAGACGCAGCGCCCAGGCGGTGAGCAGGGCAAATGCGGCGTTCAAGCTCATCCCGACCAGCCGGGTTGAGGCATTGAAAATGACCACCGGTTTTATCGCAGGGTCGGGACGGGCGAGGCGGCTGACCTGTGAGCTAAAGTTGAAGGTGTGAAGGTTGACTTTTTGCCGCTGAATGCGGTGGCGCGCGATTTCAACGATTTTAAGCGTGTCTGGCATGATCAATTAATTTGTGAGGAATTAGCCAAAGTGATCGATCGGAGGTATTCCAGGAAATTTATGCTGTGGAAGTATGCAGGTACGGTAGTGGACCGGGGCAATCAAAATAAACTATATAAATTAGTCTTTCACCTGGCGCAGCTTGCGCAGGGAGGGGACTTCGCTATCGTAGACTCGCTTGACCCCATCACCCATCGCCTGTTCGGTGACACGGATGTACTTGACCAGGCGCTCCATTCCACCGGGTTCGACCGAGGCAGCCTGGTCGCTGCCCCACATAGCACGATCGAGGGTGATGTGCCGCTCAACCAGGCAGGCGCCCATGGACACGGCGACCACGGTGGGGATTAGACCGACCTCGTGACCTGAATAGCCGATCGGGCAGGGGAATGTTTCCACCAGGGTGCGGATCATCTTCAGGTTCAGCTCCTCGGGGTCACATGGGTAGGTGCTGGTGGCGTGGGTGATGAGCAAATTTTCCTCTCCCAATATTTTTACAGCCGCCTGGATCTGCCGCATGGTGGACATACCGGTCGAAAGGATGACTGGTTTGCCGGTCTCACGGGCATGGAGCAGGAGGTTCTTGTCGGTCAGGGAGGCGGAGGGGATTTTATAACAGATGGGGTTGAACTGCTGGAGAAAATCGACGGAAGGTTCATCCCATACGGAAGCGAACCAGGCCATATTCTTCTGCTTGCAATAGCGGTCGATCTCGCGATATTCATTCAAGCCAAACTCGACCTTGTAGCGATAATCCAGGTATGTGATATAGCCCCAAGGTGTCTCACGCATGTGCTTTTGTTGGTCAATAGGGACACACAGCTCAGGAGTACGTTTTTGCAGCTTTACGGCATCGACACCTGTTTTCACGGCCACATCGATCAGTGATTTTGCGATATCCAGACTGCCGTTATGGTTGATGCCAATCTCAGCGACGATAAAGGTAGGGTAGCCATCGCCGACATTTCGATTACCGATCATAATTTCACGCGGCATAATATTTCACCTTTCTGATCTTTTAGTGTGCAGGATATAAATGAAATGGGGTGAACACATGAATTTACGATCTTACCCCTGATTATTGAGGATCCGGTCGCACAGTTCTCGCACTGCGCCTTGCCCACCATGATGAGCGAGCACCAGGTCGGCCTGCGGGATCACATCGGGGTGGGCGTCAGCAACCACCACCGCGCAGCCCACCAGTGGAAAGCAGGGCACGTCATTGATATCATTCCCCAGGTAGACCACGTGGGCGGGATTGAGCTGGCGTTCCTGGATCAGTCGTTGTAAAGCGCTTGATTTATCGGTCAAGCCCTGGATGACCTGCAGGTCCAGCTTGCGGCAACGGGCAGCGACAACCGGATTGGTCTCGGTGGAAAGGACAACCATGGGGATACCGGCTTTGTGTAATGCGGCGATGCCCAACCCATCCCGGCGATTGGCGGCGACCGATTCATGCCCGTCCTGGTCCACCCAGACGCGGTCATCGGTCATCACGCCATCAAAATCCAACACCAGCAGGTCGACCTGTGGCGGGAGCGGTCGTTTGCTGCTGCCAGGATGGACCATTAGTAGATCGCCTTGGGAGATGAGCCACTCGGCATGCTGCCAGTCGCGCAGGGTATCAATGTCGATGGCGTAGCGCGGGTCGATTTGCAGAGGAAGGATGACATCTCCACTCATTGAATTCTTCTTGAGGATTGTGGAAACACGAATGGCATCGATATGCCCGGTCTGCCAATAGGTTTGAGGGAGCGCCTGGCGTGGGGCATTGTACGGCTCATTTACATCAGGCAAGGAAAGCAAAGGAGTCATATGGCCCAGCTCATTCAGCCGCCACATCTTATACGGGTTTTGAGCGGATGGGATAACCCCGCGCACCGAATCAGCTTCTGGATGCTCGAGTAGGAGTTGCACAGCCTGGTCAACGCAACCGTGTGGACGGAGGGGAGAGGTAGGTCGAAGCTGTACAACGATATCCGGTTGGTAGCCTTCCTTCTCCCGGAGCCATTGTAAGGCGTGGGTGAAGACCGGCAGGTCGGTGGTATCGTCACGGGCAAACTCATCCGGCCGTAAGAAAGGGGCTTCAGCGCCGTAACTTTGAGCAGTACAGGCGATCTCATCATCGTCAGTAGAGACAAGCGTGCGCGTCACAAGCCTGGATTGCATGGCGGCAACAATTGAATAAGCAATCAGGGGGTAGCCGGCGAGGGGCTTGATATTCTTACGGGGGATGCTTTTCGAGCCACCCCGAGCAGGGATAAGGGCAAGGATTTCCATGAGTATTTTGTCCTATTGTGGGCTACCAGGCAGTCCAGCCACCATCGACCACCAGGTTGGAACCGGTCATATAAGATGAGGCATCCGATGCCAGGAAGAGCAAGGCGCCGTTCATCTCGTCGTTGCGCGCCATGCGCCCCATAATGGTACGGGCGGAGTAAGCCTGCAGGAATTCATCATCGTGGTTGTTATAGACACCACCCGGAGTGAGGGCATTGACGCGAATTTCTGTCCCGGCATAATAGGCGGAGAGGTAGCGGGTGAGTCCGAGCACTCCGGCCTTGGTGACTGAATAATAGACCGGCTTATACGAGGTCTGCTTGCCCTCACGCCGGTATATGCGCTGGTCGGGGGCAACCAAACCATAGGTAGAGCAAATATTGATGATGGAGCCTTTCTTGCCTTGGGCGAGCATGGGCTTAACAGCCGCCTGGCAGCATAGGAACATGCCGGTCAGGTTGACGTCCAGGGCGGTTTTCCAAGAATCAAGCGGGTAATCTTCGAACGCACCTGATAGGGTGCCGCGCTTGGCCATCTCAGCCAGAGCCTGTGGGTCGAACTTGGGGTCAAGGGCGGCGGAGTTGACCAGGATATCCAGCCTTCCGAAGGTGGCGAGGGTTTCATCGACCAGGTTATGGACCGACTCGGGCTGGGTGACGTCGGTGGCGACCCCCAGACAGTGGTATCCCGCTTTGATCAAAGTAGTGGTGACTGAATTGACACCATCTGCATTGATATCGGCAACCACCACTGAAGCACCGGCCTCTGCCAGAGTGCGGCAGAATTCCTTTCCTAACAGCCCGGGTCCACCAGTAACGATGGCGACCTTGCCGGTGAGGTCGAATTTTTGCATCACAGAACTCATATCATTCCTATTCTAATAGAAGTAGCATAATTGAAGATGACCGATTCTGGCAAGCGATGAGGGCCGAGAAATCATCCCCACAATAATCAATGATTAAGGCAGCGGCGTGGAGGGGTAAAAGTAGATTTCTCCATCTGCTGTTTGAGAATATAGCGTTAAGTCCTTGGTTAAATTTTCTATACGAGGGATCGATTGATCTCCGTATAATTCCTGGAACTGTTGGTAGCTGGTATTGAATAAGATCAACGCCGCTCCATTTTCACGGAACACTTTTTGGGGAATGTCATTTGGATCGTCCCCATAACGATTGGTTATGGTTTGAGGTGCGAGGCCAGCCAATTCCGATAGATCATACGCGGGGCGGCCGGTATAAAATAACACCAGGGCTGACTCATTCGAAATGAGCTGAATATCAGTGGGAAGCTGTTCCACTTGTTTAATAATTATCGCATTTCGCCAAGCTTTAGAGGTATAACCGGCTCCTCCCTGGTGATACGACGAGACGAGATTGAGGCTGTCATGCAGGTAGGAGACAGAAATCCCGAGGGCTAAGACGATGGGGATACTGATTAGCCATCTGGCATTCTGCCATGGTCGAATAAAGAAAAGGATCAATGAAAAGATACCCACTAAGACTGCCAGGTGCACGGGCAGGAATGTGCGATTGATCAGGTCAGGGGGCGGATAGGTAAAAATATAACTGAAGGCAAGGACGAAAAGGTAGGCGACAGCCAAGACGATCATTAATCCACCAAGAATTAATCCATTGGTGGGGTCGAGCAGCTTCTGTTTGTTTTTATGGTTTTTCCATACCGTCAGGCCAATTAAAACCAGGACCAGGAGCAGAAAAATGATGATTAAATTTCGGGCAAGGTTGTACGAGTAACGAGGTAGGAGGGAAGTAAATGGAATCCAGGACCAATATATTTCCATGGCAGCCAATTTAAATTTGGTAAACTGGTCCCCCCAATTTGCATTTATGGGGGAACTCCTCACACCGAGTGATTGGGTTCTTAACCAGATCAGCCAACCAACGGTCGGTAAGCAACTTAGGATCCCGTAGGTCCCAATATCGATAATTCGTTTTATCCAGGGTGTGCGGCTGAAAATCAGCAGGATACCTATGCCAGTGATAGTGAATGCCAGCCCGGAATAGCGTGTCAACATGGCTAGACCGGAGGCGACTCCAGCGGTGATCAGCAGGATCATGCGGTTGTTCTTTAAGAATAATAAGATCAAGCATAAGCTGGCTAATCCCATAAAGAGGAATAGCGGCTCGGACATGGCCCCACTGAATACATCGACCACGACAGGCAGACTAAAGAACAAGAAACTGGCTATTATGGAAAGCCATGAGGATTTGGTGTAAGCATATATGGTTACACCCAACAGCAGGATTATCAACCCGAACAGGATGATGTTGATCCAACGCGCGGTGGTCACCAGGTCTGCGCCGAATAACCCAAAGAAACTGAGCACGAGGGAGTAAAAAGGTGGATGTAAGGACAGGGGATGAAACGCCCCCGAGGCCCCATAGAGCCCCAATCCATGCCCTTGGATGAGATTGCGGGCAGAGACGATATATTCAGTGGAATCACTGTACACCCACGGACCCCAAACGGTGCTGAAGAATATCATGAGTGAACCCATAAGGGCAATCATCATGATCAGCCCTACTGTAATATCAGGCTTGCTCCATAATTTCATACTTGGTTTTTTATTAAACCTGCTGTGACGAAGCAAGGGCGTTCAAGGAAAGGCGCAATGATCGGATCCCATCCTGCAGGGTGCAAATAGGTTCAGCCTGCCCAGAGGCCACATCACGGAAGTGGCGCAGCTCATCCAGAAACATCCAATTGCGCTCGAAACCCTCGGGTGGGTGGATCTCCTGCAATGAGACAGCTTTATCTTGCCTGCCGACCCGAGTTAGCCGGATGATGCCATCCGCATTGTCCCAGCGCAGGGAGCCGAGCCTGCCGATGATCTCCAGCCAATGGGAGGGCGGGCGCTGGAGGTAATCCAGGTGCACACTGCCCAGGGCACCGTTGGCAAAACGAAGCGCAAGCTCGGCGGTATCCTCCACCGGCAGGTTTAATCCGAGGCGGCTGGTGAAGGCAGTCAGCGATTCGACCTCACCCATCAGCCAACGCAAGTAATCCAACGGATGAGATAGAGTGAGCACTACGCCGCCGCCCAGCTCAGGACGGGCAGCATAGCCCTGCTTATAATTCTCCCAGGGGTGCCAGTCAGGTAGATATTCGCCCCAATGGGCATGGGCGGAAACAGGTTTTCCGATTGCGCCTTCGTCCAGGAGCTTCTTCACCTGCTGTAAGCCGGGATGGAAGCGGAACTGGTACCCTACCAAGATTCTATTGTGGTTCTGCTCGCTGACGCGTTCCAGTTCTTCGACTCTTGCCAGGGAATGGGAGATGGGTTTTTCGATCAGCAGATGGCAGCCGCATTGAGCAGCGGGAATGGCAACGTCCAGGTGCAGGGCGGTGGGGTTGGAAATGATGACAGCATCGGGTTCATATGCCAGGGCTGCCCGCAGGTCAGTCTCGACGGGGAACCCGGCCAGCTCATCATCCGGCAGGGTGGATTGGTGGGTATGGTAGACCAGGATATCCCGCTCCCCCAGGGTGAGCAGGTTGCGGAAATGACGGCGGCCGATGGAACCGTACCCAGCGATAAGATACTTCATGAATTGATCAGGATATGCAGGCGGTTATACAGACCAAGGATCAGGCGCTTGATGAGTGGAATTTGCATGATCCGGCTGGTCAAGCCACCCGTAGAATTGACCGCAGCACCTGCTTCGGCTGATAACCCCAAACGCTTCGCCTCGGCGGCATTCTCTGGGCTGATCACATTGCCCAGCAGGCGGGTGACCGGAGTAAAGGTGCTCAGGCGGAGGTACCCCAGCTGGTCGGCCGAGTTTTCGAGCTCGATCATTTTTCCCATCAGGTTCCTATCCCACGAAGGTAACACCTCCAGCATCAGCTGGCGGGAGGTGACGAATTGGTGATGCCCTGCTGAAGCCAGGGCGTTCACACCTTTATAGCACAACCCGATATCTTCCAGACCACTGACTTCCTGCTGGTAGTTTTCCCAGCTGCGACCCATGTTATCAATATAGTGCTGTTCCATTTCGCGAGGGATGAGAAAGCCGCGCGATACCTGGACGTCCGGTTGGGTCGCAAAAGTCTCAATGGTCTGCGTGGCGTAGCGCATGTGGGAACGGATATAAAAACCGGTGACCAGGCCAACCCGCGGGTAAGTCTCCATGATCTTCAGGTGGGCATCCAGCCAACCCGGGAGGAAGAACACATCATCATCCGAGTAGGCAACAATCTCACCCGGGGCAGCACGAAAGATGATCTGCAGGGCGTTGATCTTGCCGATATTGCTACTCGAAAGGATCAGGTAGTTAATATGACCCTGATCGCGCAGCCCGCACAGGTAGCTGACCAGCTCAGGGCAGCTGCCGTTATCGAAGACAATCAAATCGTGAGGCTCGGGGGTATGGGCAATCAGGCTCTCCAGACTCAGGCGGGTGACCGCCAGACGCTCGGCAAAGTAGCCCGCCTGGTTAGGAAGATAGGTCAGCATGGCCAATGTTATTTTTGCAGGGCTGTATTCGGTGAGCTGACCCCGGTTGGGGTTTATACCAATTCTGGGCATAGGTTTTTCACATCAGGGAGTGGCAACAGGTATCCAGGCGCTATCGGGAGATAGACGCTCAGCGAGCCTGCGGCGGAAGAAGCCATACCGGCGCTTCAGGCGCACCCGGCGGTCGGGTTTGAACGAATACTGTGCCTTACTATCAGGTTGAGCCAGAAGGGTGAGATAAAGTGGGATCAGCCGGGAGCGAGGCAGGCCATGGGCACGCAGCCGGGTCACCCGGTAGCCGGCTTTCTGGACCACCTGGGCGAGGGTATGGGCGCTGAAGGAGATGAGGTGGGCCACTTCGAAGCAATCATGGGCGTATAGATTAGGCACCTCCACCAGCAGCCAACCGTCCGGTTCCAGGAATTGTGTGCGCAGATTTTGAAGATATTCGACCGGGTCCGGCACGTGCTCCAGCACGTGCATCATGCTCACCAGGTTGAAGCGCGGCAGCCCGGCAGCTTGAAGCTCAGCCAGTGAGGCAAATACTTCCAAGCCCAATGATTGTGCATATTGGCGGTAACTATTTCCCGGTTCGACCCCACAGACTGCCGCTTGGGTGTGGTCTCTAAATTGCTGGAGCAGGATGCCCGTCGAGCAACCAATATCCAGTACGCGGGCAATTGAATTAATCGATTGACTGATAAAATCTAAGATAACCTGAGCACGGGCTGATTGCACCGCCAGGTCTTTGGGGTTGGGACCTTCCTGCCCCTGGTACAGCAGACGGTACTCTGCCTCGTAGAATGCCTGGCTTTCCGTTTCAGTCATGCGCGGGGATTGGTAGACCAGCCCGCAGTTCCGGCAAATTACGTTGGTAACGGGGTGGCTGCGGAACGTACGCTGGTCAAACGGTGCGCTTGAGCTGGCACCACACAACGGGCATTGGGAGACCATCTCAGTCATCGGAGGTTCGAATATGGCTCAGTTTGTATGCAGCCCGACCGCGGAATTCATTCCAGGCTTTAATTGGATGGAAGATCGAAAAAAATAGTTTTGCGATTTTCCAGGAGTGAAGTCTGATCAGTGGGAAGATTTCGATTTCTCGCAGGAGCTTGCGAGGATGGAGAGGGAAGCGCCAAAGCTGGTCATGATCAATATAGTAATCGGCATCCATCAGCGTAAAGACCGTCCGCTGCCCACCGGCTAAACGAAGGTTTTCCGATGATTCAGGAAGCCGGTAGTGGGGTTCGCCATTGGGGAGGTGCGAATAATCGTGATCCTGGTGGATGACCGGGATGGATTTGCTGGCATCGACGACTGGCATGTGCTGGTAGCGGGCGCGGTAGATCATCCAATTATCCCATCCAGCCCGGCCGATGGCGAAGTTGGGCAAGTCGGTGAAACAAGTACGGGGGAAAATAAAATAGTCACTACCAGCGGGGGGGTGCAGCCGGCCGCGGGTTTGTACATCTGCCAGAAGGAGTAAATCCCACCCGGAGCTGAATTCGAGCGGCTGCTGCAGGTCCAGGTCATAGCGTTGACCGACGATGAGGAATTGTTTAAAGTGACAATATACCCGGCTGGCAGAGGTGACGAACTGTGGGGTGAGTAAAATATCTGCATTAACATATGCCATCAGTGGGGAGGTGCTGATCTGTCGGGCCACAGAGAAGATCGAGCTCACCAGGGGAGTGCCCAACGGATTACGAGCCACCTCCGGCAGATATTGTATGCCCGTTTCGGAGGCAAATTCAGATACGCCTGGCTCATCCCCGATTATGACTACATTCACTTCATCCCCCAGGTGCTGCCAGGAAAGAATGGCGTTGCGCTGGATCAGGCTGATGTGAGGGTGGGTGAATGGTTTGGGTGCGGTGAAGATGGTGATGAGTGGGTCGGGAGACGTCATTTTAGGTAAGTCAGGAACGTAGGGTGCGCTGGTCGACATCAAAAGCGGTTTTATGCTGGACTTCGGTGTTGATGGCTGCCAGCCCAGGCTCGCTTTTCAGGAGGGTGAGCACGTCCTGCCAGCTGAAGACAGCCTGACCATCAAGATGGGCGTAGATCTGGCGGACGAATTCAAGATCGGCGGGGGTATCCACTGTCCAACGCAGGGAACCGTAATCAGGTTGGTGGTTAAGCAGCGCCACGCGGAAGCCGCGGGGAGTGGTGCCCTGCTCGATATACCACTCTGATTTCGCGGGATCGGTTTGGGTGAAGGCAATCCCCTCATAGAGATAAGGCATCACATGCTCATGCTGATAGCCCTGATCGGCCTCCTTCCAGGCGTGCTCCAATGCGTCAAAGGAACATACTTCAACATCCAAACCGATGGGGAGGGTGCGCTTCCAGGGTGGGGGGAGGCGGTTGGCAGCAAAGTCACAGGTATAGGTAATTAGGGATCCGGTATCAGGTATTAGGTAAGAGTCGGGTGGAAATTGTTGCAAAGGTTTACCGAGGAATGTTGCGACAGTGAGATCGATAACGGCGGGATCGATGAGCGGGCAGTCGGCAGTCAGGCGGATGATCACATCGGCGTGGAACTGTACGGCGGTGTGATAAAAACGGTCGAGCACATCCGGGAGGCTGCCGCGGTAGCAGGGAATACCCTTGGTGAGGCAGTATTGCTCCAGGATATCATCGGAAGGATCGGTAGTGGTAGCCACCACGATCGCATCAATCGATCTGGCTTTCATCGCCCGCACGATCTCACGCTCGAGCATTGGTCGCCCGGCGATATCCATCAAAACCTTGCCCGGAAGGCGGGAGGAGGACATGCGGGCCTGGATAATGGCGATTTTATTCACGGTCATCTCTCGGTAATTTGACTTGGATTACTCGATCCCAAGGCGATGGCATAGGCTTTTTCAAGCTGGGGAAAGTTCTTTTGCCAATCGGCACGATCTTCAGCCAGACGGCGCGCCTTCATCCCCATCTCTGGCAGGTTTTGGCGTTGATCCATAGCAGTCAAGATTGTGGATGCCAGAGCATCAGCATCACCATCGGGGAATAACCAGCCATTTTCACCCGGAGTGACCCATTCACGGTTGCCGGGGATATCTGGGACAATAACCGGTGTGCCAGTGGCAAAGGCTTCCAATAAAGATATCGAGGTACCATCGCTGTGGGAGGCGCCGACATACACATCTGTGTTTTGATAATGACCGGGTAAATCTGAATAGGAAACCAGACCCGGGGACCGGACTTTATCGAAAACGCCGCCGACTAATAATATCTGGCGGATGGGGGCAAATTGAGAACCGCCCCCCAAAAGGGTGAGGCGAAGCTCGGGGCGTTTCCTGGCGGCGATAACGAAAGCACGCACAATCACATCGATCCCATAGATCGGTTCCCAGCTGCGGGTGGATAAAAGAGAGAAGGTTGGAACATTCATCGATCCAGGTTCGAGCGAACTTGGCACAGGTTTGAATGATGTAACGTTGAAGTGAGTCAGATCGATGCCCCAGGGAAAGGTGACGATACGCTCGTCGAGCATGCCGTATGAGACTGCCAGCTTGCGGATGGTATCACAATCGCCGACGAAAGCGTCGCTGTAGTGTAAAGTATATCTAGTTGCCCAGTCCCAAAATGGATTGATGTGGGCGTCATGCAACAGGTCATAGCCCCACGACGCGCTTACCAGAGGGTGAAAGTGTGTTAGGGCGACTAAAAAGGCGGAACGCTGAATTGGACCGGCGTGGACCAGGTCAGGTTTGACCTGGCGAATCACTCTACGCAAATCATCAAACAGGTGCACTCCATCCCTCAATTTTGCAGGTTGGTGTCCTCCCGCCCACTCGACCGATTCTATCCCTGGGGGTAACGGGCGATCCTCGAGCATTTGCCCGCTGTCTTCTAAACGTAAATAATAAACCTGATGGGCTGTCTTCGACAGGGCAGTAAGGAAGCGATGGTCGTGGGTGGTGTAATCGCGGGAGAAGTATAAAATGCGAGGCATGGCGGCTCTAACCGGAAATCAGACCAGATCGATTGCTGAGACTATCATTCACCCAGATCGGTCCAACGGAGCTCTTTGCCCATTGGGATGTTCCCTAATGCCCGTTTGCCGACCACAGTGTCGATCTCGTCAGGCTTGATGGCGCCCGGTGTGGCTGGGCGGAGGACATCGATCATCTTACGTGTGAACACTTCTCCAGCTTGGATGTCGTGGGCAGCGCGCAGGCAGCGGCGCTGGATGACGGCGGTTTCGATCTCGTTGCCAGCGACGAACTTGTCGGCGCTGCCCAGGCTGCGTTCTAAGATCCTAGTCTCCTCAACCATAGCGGCCCATTTCTGCGGGTCCATGGCGAACTTGTGATCGGGACCCTGGCGGTCGTTGCTGTCGGTAAAATGACGCTCGATGACCCTGGCACCCAGCGTCACCGCACCCAGCACGGGGGCGAGGGCGTGGGTGTGATCGGAGAGCCCCAGGATGACATCCGGGAACATGGTGGCATAGGTTTTGAGCACATTGATGTGCAGATGGTCGTAATTATTTGGATCGGCGGTGTAATTGGTATTGCACTGCATCAGCACGATCCGAGGGTTGAGCTTCAGGATAGCGTGCACGGCCCGCTGGACCTCACCGATATCGGAAGCGCCGGTGGCAACGAAGAAAGGCTTACCCTTGGAAGCCATGCGCTCGAGGGTTTCGATCCAATTGATCTCGCCCGAGCCGGCTTTGTACATCTCGACGTATGGGTCGAGCATATCAATGGCTTCGAAATCATAGGGGGCAGAGAAGAAATCAATGTCCACCTCGTCACATGTCCCTTTTAGCACGGGGGTCCACTCAAATGGGATGGAGGCCTCAATGTAGATCTGAAAGACGGATTTCTTCCAGGCAGCCTGGTGGGACACCTGCCCATCCATGTGGGTGAAGCCATAGTCTGAAACGATGTGCGGAGCGCGGAAATTCTGGAACTTGGCCGCGTCTGCCCCAGCCTCTTTGGCGAGGCGAATGAGCATTTTGGCGCGCTCAAGGTCACCATCATGGTTGGCGGCAATATCCGCGATAAAGTAGGTTGGGTGACCAGGTCCAATAATGTGATTGCCGATCCGAATTTCCATGCTAATCTCCGGGGGAGTACAAAACGGGTATACAGGTTAGCCTGATGCCAGGCTGCGCAGCATGTGTGGATAACCCTGTTGATAAAGGGTGTATAACTTATCCAAACCTGTGGATATCCTGGGGAGAGTTTCTCCCAGCGCGTGGGCAAGCTTGTCCGTGTGCAGTGATAGGTTGGGTGAGCGGGCAGCTTTCAGCCCCGACTGACTGACGGAGGTGGGGTTGATCAGACTGGTATCCAGGTCGAAGCGGTGGGCGAGACGGATGCCAAAATCATACTTGCTCAAAGACTCACAGCTGACCACATGGTACAGACCACTGAGACTCTTCTCTAGCATGCTGACGAAAATGTCTGCCAGGTCATTGGCAAGCAGGGGGCAGAAGCACACATCGATGAAACCCATCACCGATTTCCCTCGGCTCAGGTTATTGAAGAAAAACTCCGCCAGGCTGCGGTCTCCACTCAGTGACCATCCAAACAGGTTGACCCGGGCGATGATGGCGGTGGGGTCAGCGTCTGCCACGGCCAGCTCGCCGGCCAGCTTGGTGCGTGAATATATGCCGACGGGGGAGGGGATATCATCCTCGCTGTAGTTGCCTCGCAGACCGTCGAATACCGAGTCGGTAGATACATGGACCAGACGCGCTCCGCTCCTGGCGACATGACTTGCCAGTGTGCGGGGAAGGTCGGTATTCAGCTGCTGCGCCAGGAGGGGGTCGGCCTCACAGGCATCTAAATTTGCCAATGCGGCACAGTGGATGACCCAGTCGGGTTGCGTCTGATCGAGCAGGCTCTCCACTGCGCCAGGAGCCAGGAGGTTGGTCTGGATCACCGTGAAGGCATCGGTTTTTATGACGTGCTGGCTGACCGTTCCAAAAACCGTGTGCCGGGGGGTGGTTTCCAGTGCCAGGTTGAGACCCAGCAAGCCACTGGCTCCGGTTATGAGGATGCGCATGTCACCTATTCTTCAACATAGCCATTACCCTGGCGCCCTTCGAAGGGCGCCACCATCTCTTTGATCTGACTGACACTTAACCACTGTGGGTTGTTGTCACTGCCGAAGCGGAAACCAGCGGGTAGAGCCTGCCCTTCAGCCTGCCAATCGTGACCGAACCAGGCGTTCGGGCTGGGCTGGACTACGAACATATCATCCATCTCCACTGCGGAGCGGGATTCATCTTCAGAGATCAACACCTCGTGCAACTTCTCCCCAGGGCGGATGCCCACCACCTCCAGGCTGGCGCCGGGTGCGATGGCTCTCGCCAAATCGATGATCTTCATGCTGGGAATCTTGGGCACGAATACCTCGCCGCCGTGCATTTTTTCAATGCAGCGGGTTACGAAGCGCACCCCCTGTTCCAGGGTGAGCCAGAAACGGGTCATGCGCTCGTCGGTGACAGTGAGCTTGCCAGACGACCTCTGCTGCAGGAAAATGGGCACCACGCTGCCGCGCGAGCCGACCACATTGCCGTAGCGCACACAGCTGAAGCGGGTGGCTAACCCACCGGCATAGGAATTGCTCTGGATGATCAGCTTTTCGGCAGCCAGTTTGGTGGCACCGTACAGGTTCACCGGGTTGACCGCCTTGTCGGTGCTGAGGGCAAGGACTTTCTTGACGCCTGCATCCAGGGCGGCTTCAACCACATTGCTGCTGCCGAGGATATTAGTCTTGATGGCTTCCATCGGGTTGTATTCACAGGCGGGGACCTGCTTGAGGGCGGCAGCATGCACCACCACGTCCACACCATGCATGGCGCGGCGTAAACGCTCCACATCGCGCACATCTCCAATGAAATAACGCAGCGAGGGGTGGTCAAAACCCGCCACACGCATCTCGTGCTGTTTGAGCTCATCGCGGCTGAAGACGATCAGCTTGGCAGGATGATACTCCGCCAACATCATCTCGATGAATTTTTTACCAAATGATCCGGTTCCGCCGGTGACGAGGATGACTTGTTCGGTCCAGTTCATGGGATCTCCATAAGAATAAATCTCGATAAATTCATTTTTCTTTATCCAGCTCGATCAGTGGATACTGACCGTACCTGCCCAGGAAGTGTGGGAAAAGATCTTCCAAGCCATAGATCAGCTTGAGTAAGAATTTGCCGGCGTAGCGCTCATGGATAAAAGTGCGCAGAAAGCGCACACTGACGCTGCGCCAGCACCAGATTGTGATGGGCATCAGGCTGCCGACATCCTTTTGCAGCCAGGCAGCATTTTCTTTGCGGACGTAGGTTCCGCGGGCATTGGTTTGGTCTGGAGAAGGATCAATAGACAGAGCTGGGCTAGTTGCGGTGGGCTTGGGACGAATAACTGCGTATAGCCAATCGAACAGACCAATCCACAGATTCAAGAATCTAGTCAGTGGAGGGTTATCCCATCCATTGACAATGGCGCCTTTGCCATTGGCTGCCAATGTGCGGTGGAGCTCGCGGTATGCACGCACATGGTCATCGGGAGGCAGATGGTGGAGGGTATGGAGGGAAACAACGCCATTAAAAGCATTCGATTTGAAGGGCAGGTTGGCAACATCGCAGACAACATAAAGTCCATGGCTGCCCAGACGTTTGCGGGCTTCCTGCAGAGCCACGATCGAGATATCCGCACACACACGATACTGGTACCCCCTGGAATACTCCAGGTATTCGGGATACTGGATCGGCCCGGAGCCGGCATCGAGCATGAAGCGTCCGGAGGGGTTCAAATGCTGCAACACGCGCAAGTGGCAGTTATGGATGTAATCGTGGGAGACAGGGCGAAGGTCTTCATAGGAGGCATTCTGGTAGAATCCATCGCTTTCGGTTTGCCAGCCCACCCGGTCATAAAATTCACGCACCTGATGCTTGATTTCAGCGTCTGGGATCATGGCTCACCAATGGACCGGTTCTCCGACCAGGTAGCGAAAGGTTTGCTGATATTGGGACAAGCCTTCATCGCTAAGTAGGCGCGTAAGAGGCCATACTTCAAGGTCCTTCCAGAAGTTCACCAGGTGCCAGGGGAAGGGGTGAGGATATTCAAAGAAAAAGCGATAAGCATAATTCCAGGCTTGATCCACCTGGATCTGGGAGAGGCGGTATGATCCAGGGTCCGCCAGGACATGAGTCAAGAGCTCGAAATAGTCATCCCAGCTGGTGGGGTCTAAGGTGAACCCTTTGTCGCGGTAGTGCGTGTTACCAATCACGATCACCGGCACCCTGCTCATCGCCATTTCCATGCCGACGGTAGTGGTGTAGACCAGACCCAGGTTGGCGATCTCAACGAGGTCGTAGGTGTTCACCTGGGCATCGGCAGGCACCAGGTGGATATTTTCAGGGGTGGAAGGAAGAGTTTTATGGACCACATCGGCAACGGAGGGACCCCTGGTGATCAATTCTCCCGGGTGGATGCGTGCAACCAGCTGCACATCCGGGCGGGTGGCAAAATAATGCACCGTGCGCTCGAGCCATTCAGTCATCGAATCACTGAAAACCTGGCGCCCCAAGGTGAGGCTGTCACCAATGACATTAGTCGCCAGCAGGACAATCGGACGCTGGTCCAAGCCCAGGGTCTGGCGCACCTGCGCGCCGCCTTCCGAGGGCACTCCCTGCCAGCGGCGGGCAAAATTTTCCCAGAGGCTGGCGCGCTGACGGGCTGCAAAAAGCTTGCGCACCTGGCTCAGCTGTTCCTGGCTGAGAGGCTGGTCCTGGCGTTTCTGCCACAATTCGGAGGTATCCTGGTGCATGACCTCGGCATTCTGGGCCAACCAGATGCGATCG
This sequence comes from Anaerolineae bacterium, assembly GCA_041481345.1. Lineage (GTDB taxonomy): Bacteria > Chloroflexota > Anaerolineae > Anaerolineales > UBA4823 > FEB-25. The sequence continues at coordinate 12,281 of JBGPBQ010000005.1, read as the reverse complement.
CGCTGCTCTCCGAATTCATATGTCACAATTCGGATACCCAGATGGCGCGCCACCTGGTAAATCACCCCGAATTCGAGGATGGTGCCATTGGGGAGAATAATTACATCCGGTTTATGCCGCTCCAGATAGGAGAAGGCAGCCTTTACTGCAGCCAGATTGCGCTGGAACCGCAGCTGGTACAAATCGCTCTCCGGGCTGACCTGTTCAACCTGCAGGGTATATTGGGTATCGCGCAAGGAAACCAGCTCCACTGCTTGCTGCAGCTCAGCCGGCAGACGGGAAGCCTTCGATTGGTTCAACAATGGCACGACATGCAGGAGGGGTGTAGCTTTCGCCAAGACGTTCCCAGTGTATACGTTCTGCCGTCGCAGGTTAAACGCATCGATGGGTTCCTGCCAGCGGGCATAAGGCAGATAGGCCAGGCTTACGGAGTGCCCCAGACCCGCCATAGCCATGCCCAGCAGGGTGGCATGTTCAAGCCAATAGCGTAGGGTGGCGAAGATGAAGATGCGCTGGGCTGGTAATTCGGATGAACCGTTGCCTGAACTGTAAACCTTTGAGCCCATAACCTGGAGGCGCCACTCGGGGATGGAGGCCTCCAAACGGTCGAGGGTAAATTCAGGGGTCACCGGTTTACCTGACTGGCGCAGGTACCAATAGGCTTCGGCAGTCAGCGGGATCTGACCCAATATACTTTTCAAATCTTGCTTGCTCACCATTTTCATAGCCGGTCGATGGTCCATTCCAGGGCTGGTCTCACCGGTCCCATGCGGGGCTCTGGCCACTGCTTGCCCGGCGCGCCCGTGGCATCAACGGTGAACGCCAGGGCGTGGTCGTCCCAAAAATAGCGCTTAATCCGAAAGCTGCTGGCATTGACTGCCAAGACGTAGCGGCCTTCATTCAATGTATTGGCAGTGATGGTGCATCGGCTGGTGTAGTGACCTGCCGAACGCACACCCAGCTTCTCGAACTGCTGAGGGTCATCCAAGTCAAAGGAGGTGAAAACATACTCGCCGCGCATGGTCAGAAGATAGATTCCGACGCGCAAACCCGTGATGGATTGATCCAGGCGGTACTCGATCTCGACTGTGAACGGCTCGGTTGAGCGCAAGGTATCGACCACCCGTCCGTTCCGATCTTTCAGGCGTAGGGCGATGGGTGCAAACGGGGAAGCGTCGGCGGGGATCTCCGCCGAGGTCCAGACTCGCTCTCCTGATCCGCTAAAACCGGCCGCCATGTAGTAATCCACGGCTTGAGGCGTGGGGGCGCTATAAACAAGATGCCCATTTTCAAGCACCATGGTGTCTTCGGTGAGGCGCAGAACAGCTGACATGTTATGGCTGACGAAGAGCACCGTCCGACCGGCCTGGGCGACATCAGTCATCTTGCCCATGCATTTACGCTGGAATTCAGCGTCACCCACTGCTAGCACTTCATCCACCACCAGGATCTCCGGTTCCAGGTGAGCCGCCACGGCAAACGCCAGGCGCAGGTACATTCCGCTCGAATAGCGCTTGACAGGTGTGTCAATGAACTGCTCGACTTCGGAGAATGCGACGATTTCATCGAATTTGCGGTCGATCTCCACGCGCTTCATCCCAAGGATGGCGCCATTCAGATAGATATTCTCGCGCCCGGTGAGCTCGGGATGAAAACCCGTGCCTACTTCCAATAAAGAACCAACCCGCCCGTGGATTTCAGCGCTGCCTTCGGTAGGCTCGGTGACGCGTGACAGGATTTTAAGCAGAGTGCTCTTCCCGGCGCCATTGCGCCCAACGATGCCTAAAACCTTTCCCCGCTGGACCTCGAAGGAGATATCGCGCAGCGCCCAAATCGAGCCTGCTTCAACCGAGGTAGAAGTGACTGCCCTGCCACGCTTAAGCCGCTGGATGGGAGCGCTGACGCCAGCCGCAATGGTATCGCGCAGGGTTTTATAGCGCTCAGGTGCGGTACCGATACGGTAGCGCTTGCCCAGGTCTTCAACGCGGATGGCAATGTCATTCATACGCGGTTATGCCGGCGGGCTTCCATAATAAGATTGTTCTAAATCTCATCGGCAAAGGTCCGTTCCATGTTGCGGAAATAAAACAAGCCGGTGATGAGGAGAATTACGGCTACCCCGGCAGAGACTGCTATCACCTGCCAGGGCAGACTGTGGATGCCTAACAGACTCCAACGAAAACCTTCAACCACACTCGTGAGGGGATTCAGCGCATATAAGACCTGCCATTTGGATGAAACTGCCGAAGCAGAATACACAATGGGGGTGAGAAAGAACCAGATCTGGGTCAAAAACGGGAGGATGTGCCCAACATCGCGGTAGATCACATTCATGGCTGAGAGCCACAGACTGACGCCCAGTGTAGCGACCAAAGCGAGAAGGATGAAAAAAGGCAGCGTAAGTATTGCTGGAGTGATTGTGTAAGTGTAAGTGGAATTAGGTGCAAAATTGTAGTACAGGATGATCAGGATATATACAATGAAACCAATCCCAAAATCCACCATACCCGCCAGGACGGAGGCAACCGGGATGGTAAGGCGGGGGAAATAGATCTTTGTGATCATGTTGCGGTTTGTGACCAGCGAGCGACCGGCATCGTTCATGGCTTTGGAGAATAATCCCCATGGGAGCAGTGCGGTGAAGTTGAAGATGGGATAGGGCACGCCTTCTGAAGAAAAGCCGGCCGCGTTGGAAAAGATCAGTGTGAACACGACCATCTGAATTACAGGCTGGATCACCGCCCAGGCGGCACCCAGTACGGTCTGTTTGTAGCGCACCAAGATGTCGCGCCAGGTGAAGAAAAGCACCAGCTCGCGGTAGACCCACAGGTCGCGCAGATTCAGCGCCGCCAGGCCGCGTGTGGGGCGCAGGTAAGTCACATCCGAATGAGATTTTGGCAGCGAGTTGGCAGCCATCGTTCGATGATTAAATCTTTCGGTTTTCACGGTACCAGGTAATGGTCTGGCGCAGCCCTTCTTCGAAAGGCACACTGGCCCGCCAGCCGAAATATTCAGCCGCACGGCTGGTATCCAACCCGCGGCGGGGCTGGCCGTTTGGCTTGGAAGTATCCCAGACTAGCCTGCCCTCAAAGCCGGTCAGGTGGGCAATCAGCTCCGCCAGGTGTTTGATGCTGATCTCCTGCCCAGAGCCGATATTGACGGGTTCGCTACCATCATAGAGCTCTGCCGCGGCTAAAATTCCATCAGCGGCATCGGCAGCGTATAAGAATTCACGCGTCGGGGAGCCATCCCCCCATAGTACTACTTCCATATCTCCGCGCTCCTGGGCTTCGATGCATTTCCGCACCAGGGCTGGGATGACGTGGGATGTCTCGAGGTTGAAGTTGTCCCTCGGTCCATATAAATTGACCGGCAGCAGGTAAATGGTATTGAAGCCGTATTGCTGGCGATAAGCCTGGGCCTGGACGAGCAGCATTTTCTTCGCCAGCCCATATGGGGCATTGGTTTCCTCGGGATAGCCATCCCAAATGTTTTCTTCTTTAAAGGGTACGGGGGTGAATTTCGGGTAGGCGCATACCGTACCGATGGCAACGAACTTAGACACTCCACGCTTCCAGGCTTCATGGATCAGCTGCAAACCCATCATCAGGTTGATATAGAAGAAATCGGCAGGACGAGCCCGGTTGGCACCAATCCCACCCGCCAGGGCTGCCAGATGGATGATGATGTCGGGTCGGCTCGCATCGAGCATGCGCTGGATATCCAATGGATTAACCAGGTCATATTCTTCAATCCGGGGAACAAAGACATCCCTGGCTCCACGTTCTGCCAGCTTATCCACGAGGAAGGAGCCTAAAAAACCAGCCCCACCAGTGACGCAAATGCGTTTATTTTGCCAAAATTGTAAATCAGATTGATGCGCCATCATTACTCCTAACCTTGTGGCTTACCCGAAGTGGGCGAGATTATTGAACGATAAATTGGGCATTACGGTAGCGTTGGTCGTGCGGGTTGCTGATCAGACCCGTGCGGATGGCATGCAACACTTCACGGATGCCGTCGTCAGGGGTCAGGCGGGTCTGGAAGCCCAGGTCGCGTTGAATTTTCTGGTAGGAAACAGTGATATCGCGCATATCCCCGCCAAAGGTCATATCTTTGTAGTTAACCACGGTTTCAGGCATGCGTTTGAGGACCAACCCCACGATTTGATCCTTGGTATAGTTTCCATTTTCAGAGCCCAGGTTATAAATCTGGCAGCGGACCTTGTCATCGGGGGCTTGCAGCCCCAGGATGAATCCGCGCACTGCATCGATGATGTGAACGAATGAGCGCGAATATCCACGCTGGTAGATGAGCAGCTCGCGTTTTGTGTAAGCATCGAGGACGAACTGGTTGATGATCAGGTCAAACCGAGGACGGGGCGAGATGCCATACAAGGTTGCCAGGCGGTAGATCAGCGGGGCGCAGGAGGTGTCACTCTGCGCCATCAAGAAGCGCTCAGCCGCGATTTTCGTCTCGGCATACAGCGACTGCGGGGTGAGAGGGGTAGATTCGGTGACAGGCTGACCATCGGGCGAGAGACCATAATTGCTGTAGGATGAGGCGTATAGAATACGGCTCACCCCCAATTGCTCGGCCTGCTCGAAGACACGCTCAGTGGCTTCGACATTATAGCGCCAGGCAACCTGCCTGCCGACAGATTGGCAGGCGGGGAAGCCGACGATGGCTGCCAGATGGATCAGGGCGGAAGGTTTTTCCCAGTCTTTACGCAGGCTGGAGCGCAGGACGCGCGGCTCGATCACGTTCGCCTTGGCGAAGTGAAAATTGGGATGAGCCAGGTAAGCCATCAGCGATTCACCCCCGTAGATAAGGTCGTCGATAACGGTAACTTTCATCCCAAGGCGCAGCAGCTCACTGGTAAGAAGCGAGCCGATATAACCCGCCCCGCCGGTGATGACCACATGATTCGGCTGAGATGGCTGCATATAGGTTTCTCCCTGGTTCAAGCCGGCACCTCCAAGCGTAGGGTAACCTTTACCCCGTGAACGAGCAGGGTGGGGTCAGACGGATCCTGGCTGATTTTAATCCCCTGCTCTAGGCAGGTCAGGCGGCAGATATCCACGATGTCATTAATCTGGCTGGAGCTTTTTGGATCTTCAAGGCTGGTCTCAGTTTCGATGCGGACGCAATCGTAGCCGTTATGCTTGACTTCGGAGAGGAGCTCACGCACGCGTTTACGGATGTTGCGATAGAGCAGGAACGATTGTTCAATATAATCGATGGTCAGACGGGCCCGAAATGCGATTCCTTCTGGGGTGATGATGTAGCGCAACTTACGACGTTCAGCGCGCTTGACCTTGACATAGCCTTTGGCGATCATGCGTTTGATATGCCAGTTCACCGTCCCGACTGCCACTCCGAGCTGGGTCGCCAGGGAGGCCTGGGTGACATCCGGATTGTTCTCGATCTTTTCGAGAAGGATCATTTCACGGGTGGCTTCGGGGTTTTCTGCCATTGGGTGATCAGGATCTGAGTGGTTAGTCAAGGCTGATTAATAATCAAAATTCAGTGACTGAAATTCAATGACTGAATTATAACTCAATTTCATCAATTTTGTTTATGGTTCTTGGATTAATTCACTGGTAAGGTTTAGCAGTAATCAAACCGAATCGAAATTCCCCACGATGCGCAGAATGTCGAACCCTTCAGCATACGGGCGCTCAGCTAGGGCACCATGGCGAATTAACGTAGCACGCAGCACATCAGCGCTGAAATAATATTTGTCGTTATAGGTGGAATACTCTGCCAATGCGTTTATTTTCCGTTCAACATCTTGGGCGGATACTTCCACCAGGAAATGGGGGAAGAACCCATAACTGCTGCGCATGGCGTCAAACCCCAGGACGGTGGTACCGCGGAATGCACGCAGCACCTCCTCCGTGGTCTGCTGGTGGTCCTGATGGATGTCTGCACGCGAATGCGTAATGACGATATCGGGCTGATAGGCGTGATTGAGCTTATATAAATATTCAAGGATTTCCTGGCGCAGCTCAGGGAAACGCCGGGTGATGAAGGATTCCAGCTTAATATGGTCAGGGGCGACCCCCAGGACGGCCATGCTGCGGTGATGCTCTTCAACCAGGTGGGTCAAGGCAGGGTTTTTTTGATTATCGGATAGGGTGACGCACAAGATATCCGCTTTGCCATTGATATTGGAGATAAAGGCGCCGCAACCCAGCTCGATATCATCGGGGTGGGCGCCAATGAAACACACTTTTTTACCGTGGAAGAGCATCATGATCCGTCCTTTAGAGTGGATTCCGAAAAGGGAAAATGGGTGAGACCAACCGGCGAATGAAGATCCATATCTGCATTAACAGGGTCCGAAGGTTTCTGTGCCTCAGTGTATAGATACCTCTTTGGAACAGGGTGGGGTGGTGCTCCTGCTCAGCACTGCTCCAGTACGTATCGGTATTTTTTATATCAGACAATTTACTATCTAGGATTTTATAATGCCTTTCATCTGTAAACCCGGTGATTAAGTTCAGTGTATCCAGAAATTGACGGGCGCGGACCAGCGGATGGTATCGCTGCAACACATCCTGGTAGGCATTACCTCCGCGCTCGGTCCGTCCTTCCGAATGTCTAATCAAATCATCCAGGCAGTGTTCCCAATCGTGCGTCTCATGCACAAGATTGCCATTTTTACCATCTCGCATGGCATAGCTGTAAGAATCGCTAGGGCTTGCGATGGTTGGCACCCTCAACAAAGCTGCTTCAACATACTTGATCTCACTTTTTGATTGCGCAAATGGGTTATCAATCTGTAGAGGCGCCAGGTTGATATCAAATTGGGCTTGAATCTCCGGCAGTTTACGCCAGGGGAGGCGATTAAGCTTGGTTATTCTACCGGCCTGCCTGCCCCAATCTTCGCCTGCATCCAGGGGACCTACCAACCACAGCTCTACATTCGAAAAACGGGTAATTATGGATTGCAAAGCAGGCTTGATCATGGCGAAATCCAGGTCATGGGTGGGTGTGCCACTGGCATAGCCAATTACGAATTTATTAGGATTTATTGTTCGAGCGAGATAAGCTTTATTCGAAATAGCCAGCATCTCCAGGCTGAAGGCATTTCGATGAACAACGACAGGTTTTCCAAGCTGGCGGATCCGGTCTGCAAGATAATCTGTTGACGTGATGACATAATCACATACATCCAGCGTTTTGCGATGGTTAATCACATCCTCTTGATACAATGAGCGCCGGATTGGGTCTGCAAAATCAGGACTGTGAATATATTGGATAGCATCAGGATCGAAGACCAGGTCGTCAAGATCCAGGATTAAAATCCCACCTCTTTGATGAACATCCTTTTCAAGCCAGGCGATTTGGGAGTCGTAAGCAGTGCGGTGAATTATGACAACTGAGGCTGCTTTGACCTTTGTTCGAAGCTGGGGATCCGTAACGTGTGACAGCTCACATTTCAAGCCTGCCAGGCAGGCCTGTTCGTACAAATGAAATGTGCGGTATCTTCGCGAGTCCGCCTGGGCTCCACTCAGAATCAGCAGAGAAGGTTTTTCACCGGTCATAAAGAGCTAAATGATAGATCAACGGTTGCATGTTGGTAAAAAAATCTAGATAAATTAATTTTCAGTTGGTGGTGTGGCCAAATTACTGGGCTGAATGGGCTCTGATTTTTGTATACCTAGAATAATTAGTGGAAAAGAGAATAGCATAGAAATCAAGTAGATGGGGTATTGATATCTCAGTGCTTGAAGCGGAGCACTAATCATGATCACCACCGATTGAGTAATTAATGGTACCGATAGTATTATCCACTTCATGCGTCTCGTTCTAGCCACGAAAAATGCCAAACTTGCAAGAAACATATACATATAAAGAGCTGGTCGCCAAAGGATCCTATAAATGTCCCTACGAGATTCAGCTTCAACGATATGCTTGATGAAACCACGCACATCGGGCAGTAATGAATGCTGAGTTACTACATCTTTGTATGCCATCCACGCTGGTGTTTGATCCACGTTGTAATTATCTAATAGCACCGTTTCCAGGTAGACATTCCGCGGCTGGTTGGGTTGCCAAACAAAAGAGCTGAGGCATAGGTAATGATTTAGCATGATTTTCGGATCTTTGGCAGTTGACTTTGTAAAAATCTTAACCATTGTCAAAGGATCTCTAATTACAGGAAGAAGATTCGCGTTCTTATAGTAGAAAACTGTGGCATCATAACAGCTGTAAGGCCAGGGTTTGTTTAACGGGTAGATTTGATTTAGATATTGCTGTTCATAAACTGTCAGGTAGGTTAGATCTGTCTGGGAATTTACATAGGCAACGACGGGGTGAATAAATGCTAACCCGTAGGAAAAATATATTTCCTTATTTACTTTGAACCATGTGTATAAAGGACCACCGACAAAAAGGATTATCGTTAAAGCGATTAGAGAAGAATAAACAAGATGTTTATAATACTTTTTGTAGATGATTAATATGGTGATTAAACTCGCTACGGCAATTGGGTATCCATTGAATCGAACTAACCAGACACCGGCAACGGTGCATCCCAATAGAATAAAGTTCCTTGTTTTTAAGACCCATTCACCATCGCTGCTCACAATATTAAACATAAATATAGAGAGTAAAAGAACCAGGAAACCATATAATACATCTTTCCATAAAGTAACATCCATAAGCCCAACGATGGGGTTGGCAGAAATTATTATAGCAAGGGCGATAAAAATATAGGCCGGTAACCGACTTACTTTTAGGATTGAATTCAGGCCATAACCAATCACCAGGCTTGCGAATATTACTTGAAATAAAGAGATAATGGCTGGTGAGTACCAGATTCTGGTCAGCATCCACATCAGGATTGTATTGATTGCAGGATGCATGTTGGTAATCTTGAATGTTGCAAGCTGATCCCATTGATACACCGAATCAAACGACATGATCCCAGGGAAAAAGGCCAACCAATAGATCAAACCACAAGCGAATGGGATGATATATAGAGAAAGTTTGAGCGCCAGGTTAGATTGATTTATCGAAGGATTATTAAGGCTCGGATTATTCACAGGAAAGATCCTACCGGTAGATAATCACCTGACTGTATGAGCCAGCTAATTTAATCTGAATGTTTATAAGCATTTTCGACAATCTTCTCGTTACATCCTATCCTTGAGCAATCAACACAAAGATTTTAACAGTGCAACCCAATCAGTTCCACGCTGTGCCAGGGTTCGCTGGGTATACAAATAACGGCCCGCGTCTTGAATAAGATTCAAGCGCAGCGCGGGATCATAGATCAGGGTTTCCAGCGCCTCCTCCCAGGCTGCAGGAGTGTTCTCTGCCAACCAGCCATTTTGGCGGTGATGAACGGTGGCTGAATAGGCTGGAGATGAGCTGTAGATGCCGGCTGCTCCAATCGAAGCGTAATCCAGGAATTTGATATCCGACTTACAGTCGTTGAAAGGGGTGTTTACCACTGGAGAGATGCCGATATCCCAATGGATGTGCCCGGTGAACCAGAGCATGAATAACGGGTATTCGTGTTCCTCGTGTCTGGGATAAACATATCGAACGGGCAGCTCCTGCAGCTCCTGTTTGGTCTGCTCCTTGTTCACCACACCGACTATCTGAAATTCAATCTGACCCGGGTAACGTTGGTGGATGGATTTAAGCGCAGGCAGGACCAGCATGAAATCTCGATCGTGGGTAAAAGTGCCCATATAACCAATTACGATTCGCTTCTGGTCCATGCGGAGATCTCTATCGCTGGGAAAACGTGGGACCAGCAGCCGCTCATCCAGCTGGTTGGGCAGGATATGTATATTCGGATTGTATTCCAGCAGACGCTGACGCAAAGCGGGTGTGGTTACCAGCACAACATCTGCCTGGTGCAGCAAGAAAGAAACCACCGGCAGGATTTCGCTAACAGGTCTGCTATCCTCGAAAAAAGGCAGGTCAAAATAGTTATCGTCGAGAGCGTAAACGATCCGGATACCTTTGAGGCGGATGCGGTTGACCAGCTCCTGGACCAGCGGCAGGGAGACGTCGTATCGCCACAGGCGATCGATGATCACCAGATCAACGGGCTCGCCATTGTAGTCCAGTCCGAATGTGGCATCGACGTGGGACTGCGCCATTGGATGGGTGAGCGGCCGGATCAGACGCAGGAATGAGCTGGAATATGGACGGTAATCCTGGCCATATTCGTAAATCACATGCACCCGCGGGCGCTTACCAGATCGGTTGGAATCGCTCATTTCATCTCTGGAAAGAGTGCTTTAAGCATATTTATGGCAGGTAGCTCAGCAAAAAAACGCGCTGCAGTTGAAATAGCATTCGCTTGAAGTCTCAAGCGGAGTCCATCGTCTTCGATTAAGCGCCGGAGGGCATTAGAACAGGCCGCCTGGTCATGGGTATCGACGACGAGGCAGTTTTGCTCATGTTGTGCATAAACATTTGTGCCGCCGTTGGCTGGAACAATCACCGCCAATCCAGTCGCCATGGCTTCCAATGCGGTCAGCCCGAGGGCCTGAAAATCTGAATAATCTACAAATATATCTGCCTCATTAAACAAGTTGGCGACTTGGGTTGAACGCAGCTCACCAGCAAGCTGCCAGGCGAAATCCTGCTCGAGCGAGGCCAAGCCAGGATCAGCAGGGTCACAGCCAAAGAGCTGAACCTGAATCAAAGATGGAACCATATTACTGGCTTGCTTCAGAATCGCCATAGTCATTTTCGGGTTGCGCCGTGGGGTGGTCGGGCGGATCATAGCGGTAACTCTCAAGGGACGCTCCGGCCAGGATGGGTCTCTACGTGGGCGAGGTTGGAACAGGTCTGTATCCATATGGGCACCAACAATCGTGCTCTGGACGTGATGATGGATCTCAATCTGGTCAGCCAGCCATGGGGTCGTCACCATGCGGATCAGGTTTGGGGTGAGGGTGTAGGAGGCAGCCGCTTTTTGGAATTCGTGTGTGCCCGCTGAATAGAAGTACGGCTCATAATCCTGGATGTAATAGCCCAGCGCCAGGTCAGGACGTTTACCCGAAGCGGGTGCAATCCAGGCAACCGTTGGGTTGGAGGTGGCAATGACGGCATCAAAGTTTTCTGCCAGGCGGGAAACATCCTCAATATCCGCAAAAACGACCGGAAGATTGAGATCAGGATAATTCCTTTCAAACCAATGGCGGTGGACATTGAGGTTCAAAATCTGTGCATCCACGCCCATGCGCTGCATCGCTTTGGCTGCCAGAATGATCAAATTGGCTCCGCCACCCAAGACGCGGATGGGAGAGACGAATAATACTCGCCGGTTTGAAAAGAGTGCCTGACCCTGCTGGGTGATACGCTCGCGCTCGATGATACTCTGCTGGTGGGAAGATGCGCCTTGTAAAACCAGATTGTCGTGATAGGAAATACTCGCGGGTGAGGTCGAGGATCCTTCGAAATTTTGCGGCTCGAGCGCGGGGGTGAGGTGAATATCCCCGACTTTGATCAACTGACCGTTCCGGTGTCCCGTCAGGTTTATACGCAGCGATTGGTAGGCGTGCTTCCCCTGCCAGATGCTGAATTGATACAGGCGTTTGAAAAAATATGCCCACCCATCCTGGCGAATGAGGCTGAATCCATAATGGATATGTCGATTGGCGGACTCCAACCAGCTGGCGGATTGAATGCTGTCGTCGGTAGAACGCCTGGACCCGGTCATTTCAGCTCGAGGTCCCCAAGCCCAGGCATAACCCCAGGAGATTGACTTTGATCATCGAAGCCGTTCCAGCACACATTAGCATATGGAGACCCACCATGTCGACCGACATTGATTAAACATTTGGGAAGAGTGCATTAAGTAGATTAGTTGCAGGCAGCTCTGGATAAAATTGCACACCTGTCGGTATGGCATTCCTCTGGATCTTCTGTCGGAGGGCATCATCTTCGATCAGCCGCCTGAGAGCGTTAAAACATTCCTCTTGATTTTGAGTGTCAACGACCAGGCAGTTCTCTTCTTGTTTTGCGAAGGTGTCAGTGCCGCCGTGACTGGGGACGATGGTGGCTAATCCACACGACATCGATTCCAGAGCCGTCAGCCCCAATGCCTGGAATACAGAATAATCGATAAAAATGTCACATTGGTTGAGCAGGTTGGCGGTTTGGGTCGGCCGTAGCTCCCCCGCCAAGCGCCAGGGGAAATCCTTTGGGAGGCGGGCAAACCCAGGGTCATAGGGTTCACAGCCGAATAGGAAGAATTCCAGCTTGGATCCATACCGATTGCTGGCTTTCTGAAGGATTTCCAT
>JBGPBQ010000004.1:0-43876 GCA_041481345.1 Anaerolineae bacterium | reverse complement strand
TAAGCGGGTCATGCTGGCAGGCACGTCTTCACTCCGGTAGGCATAGGCGCTCAATCGGTTGGACGCACGGATGCGCTCATCCAGGTAGTCAAACCTGAACTTACGGTCGGATATATTCGCCGGCGCGTTACCATGGTCGAATACCCCCACGGCAACCGCATCCAGGTGATCCAAGCTGATGCCGAAGGTTTGGAATACGCTGGCGATCGAGGCGAAGTTAAAATCACGCAGCTCGAACCGTCCTACGCTTCCAGGCAGCTGCTTCGCCTCATCGTCGCTCACCAGCATGACCCCCATTTCCTTCACCACCGCCAGGTCATCATTGAAGGTCCGAGCCGCCTCGGGTGTGGCATATACCGGCAAACCTGCGCGCAGATGTGCCTCAGCCGCCCAGGTACTCGGCCCACCGCCCATGGTCACGCCGGTCAACAGGATGGGCACGGCGTCCTTGGTTGCCTGCTTGATCTTCCGGTGGATGATCATGGTAGGACTGGGCAGCACCAGCTTGAAGTTATTCTCCACGTCCAGGCTGGAGTTGTAGAGAAAGATATCCTGTGTGCCAGTGCCGATATCGACTGTCAATATTTTCATCCCGGTGAGTTTACCACATCCGTGAATTAGGACCAAAAAATAGGTGGGAGCCCAGGTTGAAGAAACATAAGGTATACTCTTGGGATAATTTTGCGAAGGATAGTGAGGCCTGTATGACCTTGGAAGATGAAAAAAAACACTGGCAGGAACGAACTGCTGGCTCAACAGATCGACATTTCCATGAACGCAGACTTTCGTTCGAGACGCCCTCAGGGATCCCGCTGCCGCCCATCCTGACCCCTTCCGACCTCGACCCGGACTATCTGGACCAGCTTGGTTTTCCGGGTGAATATCCCTTCACCCGCGGGGTGCAACCCACCATGTACCGTGGGCGCTTCTGGACCATGCGCCAGTATGCCGGTTTCGCCAGCTCCGAAGAATCCAACCGCCGCTACCGCTACCTGCTCGAACAGGGTCAGACTGGTCTCTCGGTGGCCTTCGACCTACCCACCCAGATCGGCTATGACGCCGATGACCCAATGGCGCAGGGTGAAGTGGGCAAAGTGGGGGTATCCATCTCCTCTCTGCAGGATATGGAGGCATTGTTCGACCAGATCCCGCTGGGTAAAGTCTCCACAAGCATGACCATCAATGCGCCCGCCTCGATCCTGCTGGCGATGTACATCGCTGTCGCCAAACGCCAGGGTGTGGAAACAAAATCCCTGCGTGGGACGATCCAAAATGACATCCTGAAGGAATATATCGCACGTGGCACTTATATCTACCCACCAGCCCATTCGATGCGGCTGGTCACGGACGTCTTCCGCTACTGCCAACGGGAGCTCCCCCATTGGAACACGATCAGCATCTCCGGTTACCACATCCGGGAGGCCGGGTCTACCGCGATCCAGGAAGTGGCTTTTACGTTAGCCAACGCCATCGCCTATATCCAGGCTGCCATCCAGGCTGGTCTGGATGTGGATGAGTTTGCCGGGCAGCTTTCATTCTTCTTCAACGCCCACAATAACTTCCTGGAGGAAGTGGCAAAGTTCCGGGCGGCACGCAGGCTGTGGGCGCGCCTGATGCGCGAGCGATTCAAAGCCAAACAGGATAGCTCGCTGATCCTACGCTTCCACACCCAGACCGGCGGCTCCACGCTCACCGCCCAACAGCCGGAGAACAACGTGGTGCGGGTTGCCCTGCAGGCATTGGCGGCCGTAATGGGCGGGACTCAATCCCTGCACACCAACAGTATGGACGAGGCCCTGTGGCTGCCCACCGAAAAATCCGTCCGGGTTGCCCTGCGCACTCAGCAGATCATCGCCCACGAGTCCGGCGTAGCAGATACCATCGACCCCCTGGCAGGTTCCTACCTGATCGAATATCTGACCGATGAGATCGAGCAGCGTGCGATGGAGTACATCCAGAAGATTGATGAGATGGGTGGGGCACTAAAAGCTATCGAGCAGGGTTACGTCCAGGGCGAGATCCAGGATGCCGCTTATCACACTCAGCAGGAAATTGAAAAAGGCGAACAAGTGGTGGTGGGCGTCAATGCGTTCCAAAGCGATGAGAAAATCTCCCTGGAGCGGTTGAAGGTCGACCCTTCGATTGAGGCTTCCCAGCGAGAACAGCTCAGGATAATACGCGACCGGCGGGATGCCGGCAAGGTCAGCCAGCTGCTCACCCAGCTGGATCAGGCTGCCAGAGGAAGTGAGAACCTGCTGCCGCTATTCATCGAATGTGTGGAAAACGATATCACCCTGGGAGAAATTTGTAGTGTGCTCCGCCGGGTGTTCGGGGAATATCATTCACCTGCGTGGGTCTAACCGTCAACAATCTATCTCGAAGAGGTTGCTATGCCTGAGATCAAACGTATCCATCATATCGCCGTGCTGGTTGAAAATATCGATGCTTCATTGAAGTTTTGGCAAACAGTCCTCGGGATAGAACCTTCACATATCTCCGACTATCCACAAGAGGACGCCCGCATTGCGTTTCTCCCTTTAGGGGAATCTGAGATCGAGCTCGTCCAGCCCACCAGGCCTGATTCCGGTTTGAGCCGCTTCCTCGAAAAACGCGGTCCTGGTTTGCACCACCTGTGCCTTGAAGTGAACGACCTGCGGGGGTTGATGCTCGAGCTTGCTTCTAAAAATGTACAGCTAATCAATGAGGAACCAAGAGTCGGGGAAGATGGCAGGTTGTATGCCTTCATCCACCCGAAGAGCACCAGCGGGGTGCTGGTGGAGCTTTACCAGCTGCCAAAATAACGCTGCTGTTCACACAGAAGCGATGAGGGCTTCAATTTCCTCGGCGAGCCGTGAGCTGACGTTCGGAATGCTCTCCAGACCTTTCCGACTTAGGCTGTGGTAGACCAGACCAATATCCTGCTTCAGGTCCTCAATAGCCCAGGCGGCTTTTCGGTAAGCCCAAATTTGGCTCGGACTGGCATTTTCCAACTCCAGCATATGGAGCTTATAGACAAGCGCTTCGACGATGCGCTTGTTCAGCTCCCGTTTTTCGCCCGGGATAATCGGGCGGGGGATACGATCGGAGATACCTTCCTGCTCACAATATTCATGGATACGCAGCCCCACCGTGCGCCATGGCTGCGCCTGCGCGTAGCTCCCCTCAGGATATAAACACCTGTAGAGGGGAACCACATCAGGATGATCCCGCTGGATGATGCGCATGAAGAATTCCTTCTGCTGGTCCGCCAGGGTTAACCCGCCGGCGAGGACGAACTTCCCACCATGAATTGCAGTCCATTTCGCCAGTGCTTGCAGGTTCAGGTCATCATCACACAAACCTGGCAGCAGAGGCATGGCCACCGTCCCGGTGAGGATGCCTGCCCTGGCAAGCTCTTGCATGGCCGTGAACCGCACCTCAGCCTTGGGTGCCAGACCCTCCAATTTAGAAATGTCCTGGTATTTGGTCGATTCAGGCGTGGAAATGATGCTGAAGGCTACCACCGCCCTGGAACGCTGGTTGATAGCTTGAAGCAGGTCCAAGTCACGCGTGACCAGCGGAGAGCGGGAGAGCACAAAGACCGGAAAGCCAAGCTCCAGGCACACTTCCAGCATCTGGCGTGAGAGCTTGAAATTGCGCTCGGCCGGCTGGTAATCACCGGTGAACACCATATCCACGGGGACACGACCCAGTGCTCTGCGTAATAATTGAGGGGCGTTCTCCTTAACCTTGATCAGGTGTGAAAATTCATCCGATTCAACGTCATATACAGCATCAGCTTCCTGCGGCTTATAAGGGATATATTTCCGCTCACGGGAGTAGCAAAACACGCAGCCGTGCTGGCATCCCAGGTATGGGTAGGCACTGTAGCGCGTCCAAAACCAGTGATCGGCCCGCTTTCCCTTATTGAGGATGGTTTTGGGTTGATAGCAGACGAAACGTGTTTTCTGTGCCATATATCAACTAACTGATACGATTAGGTTTATTTATTTGCTGTGGTGCTATATGCCTATATCTACAGGAGGATCCATTGACGTGATTTCATAATTAACTCTCGTCCAATCAGTGGAATTCTGAGCAAACCTTTCATTCTAAAATTGTCCGCACGATCACGCGCTGGTTCACCGCCTGCTGTAAGCTTTCGGTCTCGGGCTGACCATCTGCGCCCACGTTTACCTTGAGTATATTAGCCATGCGCGGATTTTCCTTGATGAAGGCTTTCAGACCTTCTGCCACACCCGGGTCATCCTCGACTGCCTGTGCGTGCGCGGGTAGCATCTTCCCCTTCAATAGAACCGTCACCTCAGCTCCACTGCACATATTCCGCCACCAGGTTCGCTGCCTGGAGCTGACGGTCAGCAACATGTTATCCACACGCAGATAACCGACGGGTACATGATAGTCTTTTCCACTTTTGCATCCTTTAAAGTAGACAATCATCGTATTTCCACTGAGCATACCATGCAGAGGGGATTTTAACAGCCATTCCATGAGTGGGTTAAACCACATATGTGATCCTCCTTATTAAATTTGGACCTCTCAGCATAATATAGCATGGATTATGTGTATTACTCGTGGGATATCACGGAAGCATGGCAACCAAAGTCGCTCGGCGTTCTGAGAATACCTCATCGGTATACAACGCTGTGCACTCATCCAGCTCCCGCTCCTGCAGCAGCAGGTTGCAGGCAAATGCCATACAGGTAGCCTCACCGCATTTTTTACAGTTCGTTTGGGGCAACAAGGTCCAGATATCCAGGGGGCGCGGGGCATGTTTCATCGCCGTCATTGCCACCAACTCCTCCCGGTGGTCCCAGGTGGCATTGATCGCGTCCACCAGCGCTTTGAACAATTCCAGCCCTTCTTCGGTATCCTTGACCTTGGTGATATAAGCCTTTTCCGAATATAAGGAGATGAAACCCGGCTGGCGGCGCAGGGTAAGGGTGGAGCTTTCAGGATTATAGGAGATCACGTTGGGAAGGTTGGCTAGATAGGGGAGCACATCATCCAGCTTGCGTGAGGGATCGCCAATCACAATGATCTTGCCGGGGTCCGCCAGGCAAGGCAAGATTTTAACCAGGGTGATCGACTCAAGGTACATTTCACAAAAAAATCAAACTTCTACGGTGAAAAGTCTTTTCTTCAGCCAAAAGGCCACATTCACCAACCCAATCATCACCGGCACCTCCACGAGCGGCCCGATGACCGCCGCAAAGGCCTGGCCGGAGGAAATCCCGAACACCGCCACCGCTACGGCGATGGCCAGCTCGAAGTTGTTGCTGGCGGCGGTGAAGGATAACGTCACCGTCTGCGGGTAGGTGGCTCCGATGGCCCGGCTCATGAAGAAGCTCCCCAGGAACATAACCACGAAATAAATTAGAAGCGGAATGGCGATGCGGACCACGTCCAGTGGAAGCTGAACAATGTATTCACCCTTCAAGCTGAACATGACTATAATCGTAAAGAGCAGGGCGATCAGGGTGATCGGGCTGATCTTGGGGATGAACTTGTTATGGTACCATTCCTTTCCCTTGGCTCTCACCAGGAAGAAGCGGGTCAGGAACCCGGCGATAAACGGGATCCCCAGGTAGATAAATACGCTTCTGGCAATCTCAGCGATGGTGATATACACCGTTTTTCCAGCCATCCCAAACCAGGTGGGCAGCACGGTGATGAAGACGTAGGCGTAGATGGAATAAAATAGCACCTGGAAAACACTGTTAAACGCCACCAACCCGGCGGCATACTCGGTATCCCCCTTCGCCAGGTCATTCCAGACAATCACCATGGCGATGCAGCGCGCCAACCCGATCAGGATCAGCCCCGTCATATAATCAGGATAATCGTGCAGGAAGACGATTGCCAGGATGAACATCAGGATCGGGCCGATGACCCAGTTCTGCAGCAGCGACAACCCCAGTACCTTCCAGTTCTTGAACACATCCCCCAGCTCTTCATACCGCACCTTGGCCAGCGGCGGGTACATCATCAGGATGAGCCCGATGGCGATGGGAATGTTGGTGGTGCCGACCGAAAAGCGCTCATTCAATGCAGTAACCGTAGCGGGTAAAAAATATCCCAACGCCACCCCGAGAGCCATGGCGAGAAAGATCCACAGGGTGAGATAGCGGTCGAGGGTGGAGAGCTGACCCGAAACGCCAGAGGGTGGTGCAGCAATGGCTTTTTGGGCAGTCATTTACGCCGTCTCCATCTCAGCATTCACCAACCAGGTGGTCACTTCGGCTTCGGTAGGAATACGCCCGGCGCAAACCACTTTCTCGTTGATCACAAGGCCTGGAGTTCCCAGGATGGGGTATTTGCGGATCTCAGCCCAATCGGTCACCTTGATCACCTCAGCCTGCATGCCCATGGTGGTTACCACCTTGCGAGCAATGCCCTCCACTTTTTTGCAATTCTCACAACCTGACCCTAAAACTTTCACCCTTAGCATGGAAAACCTCCAATTATGAAATCTATATATTCACTCTACCAATCACGACTATCATCTATGGATCACTGAATGATGTGGATTTCCGGCTCGATGACCACATCAGATTTGATCGAGTTCGCCACCAGGCTGTACTTTTGGGCGGATGCTAATGCCCGATGTATCCGAGCCTCGATGCTTGTAGGTGTCTCATGGCCTGCTTTCGCCCGGATCTGGGGATACAGGCTGACGCGGGTAAAGATCTCCGTGTGATCCAGCTCAATCAGCTTTGTGCCTTCAGCCCGGCACTCATAGGCGAGCAGATTTATTTTTAACCGCTCGCATGACCATAGAAACATCAGCATGATGCAGGTATTCACCGCAGCCACAAAGGCATCTTCCGGGGTCAGCACGCCGGCGAGACCGCTAGCATCGGGTGGGGCTGAGAAATCCATCTCCGGTCCGTTGCCCATTTGGATGGATCCCTGGTGCTCACCCTTCCAGATGACCTTAGTAGAATAGGTGGCAGTCTGGCTCACGCGGCTTTACCCTTGAACCAGAAATTCTTATACGCGTTATGGATACCTTCCCGATAATCTGGCTCTTCATCGGCGGGAAGGGGGTTGTATATTTTGATCGTGTCCATCAGCTCGTTTATATTTTCTTCAGAGGGGAATTTCCCGGCTTCGGTAAATTGTTGGAAAATCAGGGGTAGTCCAACCAGGGTAACTTCCTTCCCGGCGATGATGACATTCTGGACTGGGATGCCCGACCCGCAGGCACAGGTGGCGACCACCGGCTGCTTAACTTCGTCTGGCTGAGGCTCTTCAATCGTCTCAAGCTGGATGAGCTCACCCCGTCTCCGGTCCCATTGTTTTCCGAGCAGCTGGTCGACGGTGATGGCGATCCTTTCGGCGGCGAGGTCGACTGCATGCTGACCGGCCTCGTTCAGGTGGCGCCTGCCTTCTGGTGCACCAAGCGCATTTTCTTCGATCACGTCTCGCACCATGATGCTAGCAGCCGGCTTGTGGGAATACTTCTCAGTCGCCCGTTCTGCGCAACGTAAATCGCACCCATCGATCGAGATGGTTGGGTAAAATCTGGCGAAGGCGCGGTCACTCTCCCCGCCGGCTAAAAAGAGCGGCAGGCAGATGGTCACCGTATCATTCGGGCGCAGTTGTTCCAGCACACGCAGGGCAGCCAACCGTGTGATTGTGCCCTCCGGTAGCTCCTCACCCGAACAGGCGATGATACCCACTTTCTTCCTGGGCAGGTCAACCATTGTCGCCTCCATCACCGCTGCGGGTAAGCCCATCGACCACCTGGGCAATCTCATCCGCCAAAGCCCGGGCAAGCAGTTTTCCGCCTTCATTCAGCTCGGCAATCCCCTGCGGCTTGAGCTGCTTATAGCGCCGGTACACCTCCAAAACGGCGTAGTCTTGTGCGACCGTCCCGCCACTCTCCAGCACCATTTTCGTGGCACACGCCAGCTTGCAGCCATCTATGGTGATGGCGGGATTGCTGGCAACAATTGAACGTGCTTCCGCTTCTCCCAGGACAAGCTTGGATAAGGCGACCAGACGCGTTTGCTCGGGGCGTAAATCCTCCGTGACGTCGTAGGCTGCTTCACGGCTGACCGTACCGTAAGTTTTACCAATCCCGCTGCACGGCACGATTACAACACGGCGTGTTCGATCAATTTCAGCCATTATTTACTAATCTCCCGCTCAGCCTCGTGCTTGATCCTGGCGAAGTAGGCTTGTGGATCCAATAACTGCTCCACGTGAGCGTAAGCCTCATCGGGTTCGATCACCGCCAGCCAGCCACTCCCATAGGGGTCTTGATTAATGATCTCAGGGGTGGTTTGCATTGCTGGATTAAGCTCAATCACCCGACCAGCTACCGGGGATGACAGGCTGATATCCACCTTGATAGTCTCGATCACCGCCAACTCATCTCCGAAAGCCAATTTGGTCCCAATAGGTTTGACTTCTGAAAAAGCCACATCGCCGCTGCGCTGCTGCAGGTAATCGGAGATACCAATCCGTATATTATTACCTTCTCGCTTAACCCACAGACCTTCCATTGAATAATAGCGGTCTATTGCGACCTTGAAAGTGAATTTATCGACTGTGAATTCAATGTAATCTGGCATTTAATTGATACCCTTTTCATCCTTCCAATTCTCTAACTACTCCATCCTTTACGGTAGAGTTGCACTTAGGGCAGGGGCAATCGGCTACCTTTTCCCGGCTGACGTGGATCGGTGGCGCGCCACTCAGCTTGCTGGCATAATCGACCAGGTCGTACACTTCCGGCTTGATCACCCGGTAGAAAATCCGGGCACCTTCACGCCGGTCTTCGACCAGCCCGGCTTCACGCAGCACCATCAAATGCTGCGAGATATATGCCTGCCGGCAGCCCAGAACAGCCTCGAGGTGACATACGCACTGTTCCCCATCGCGCAGCGTTTCCAGGATCAACAACCTGGAAGGGTGCATCAGGGCTTTAAATAATTTTGCAGAAGGGTCAAAAGTTGTCATGAGGTGGATTTTCTATTAATTTGCCAAATTTAACATAACCGGAATATTCAATTTATTGAATATATTATACATCGATGAAAAACCCTGTTCAATGTGAGGTATCACTAGAATGGCATGACATGCATCCTGAAATCTAAAAACTGACACATTAAAAAGAAACCAGTCAACCCATCCAAAGTTGAAGCTGGAAGCGGAATTGCTGTATCCCCTGCGGGTGGTAGAATGGTGAGCATGCCTTCTTCGAGAGCCATCCTGTGGGACATGGACGGAGTGCTGGCAGATACGAGCCAGCTGCATTTCGAGACGTGGGAGCGCATCCTGGGCGAACAGGGCATCCCCTTTGACAGGCAGAAGTTCCACCTTATCTATGGCTTGAAGAACCGCGACTTACTGCCTTACCTGACAGACCGAACTATGGAGCCCGAATGGGTCGAGTGGATCGCCGACCGTAAGGAGCTGGCTTTCAGGCAGTCTCTGCATGGTTACCTGTTCCCACTGCCTGGCGTGGTAGAGTGGCTGCAGAGGTTCAACACCCTGGGTTACCGCCAGGCAGTCGCTTCATCGGCTCCACCGGAAAACGTGGAAGTGTTGGTGGATGAGCTGGGCATCCGTAAATACTTTGATGCCCTGGTCACTCCGGGCGACCTGCCAGGCAAACCCGACCCGGCCGTTTTCCTGCTGGCTGCCAGCCTGCTGAATCTTCCTGCTCAGAATTGTGTTGTCATCGAGGATTCTATCCCGGGTATCGAAGCTGCCCGCCTGGCAGGAATGCGCTGCATTGCCGTCACAACGACAAATCCGCCCTATGCACTTACACAGGCGGATATCGTAGTGGCAACGCTCGACCAATTAACAGTTGAACAAGTTAATGCTTTATTTTGATACTGTATCCGACAGGTTTAGTCTCCAAAACAGATGCCCATATCGCGGGCAGTCAGCATAATATCTGAATTCATCGGTACCGTCTTCATACGTTTTATCGCGGCTTCCAAGGGGACATATTTTACCGTCGGAGGGTCAAGCGCTACCATGATGCCGCGCTGACCTTCAGCAATAGCCCGGA
Source organism: Anaerolineae bacterium (assembly GCA_041481345.1). GTDB lineage: Bacteria > Chloroflexota > Anaerolineae > Anaerolineales > UBA4823 > FEB-25. The sequence continues at coordinate 33,843 of JBGPBQ010000004.1, read as the reverse complement.
CTGCAGCGGCACCGAAGCGTTGGGCGATCAATCGGTCAAAGCGGGTGGGTGACCCGCCGCGCAGCAGGTGCCCCAACACTACCAGGCGGGTCTCTTTGCCCGTCAGTGATTGCAGCTCCTCTGACACTTTTACGCCAATACCTCCCAATCGCTCAGCCTGCCCGGTTTCCCGGGCGATGATAGAAATACTCCCACCCTTGGGTTTTGCCCCCTCAGCCACAACCACAATCGAAAACAGGCTTCCACGTTCTTCACGGTCACGGACCTTCTGGGCAACCTTTTCCATGTCATAGGGGATCTCCGGGATCAGGATGATATCCGCCGAGCCTGCCAGTCCACTCTCCAGTGCGATCCATCCTGCATAGCGCCCCATCACTTCCATCACAATAATCCGATTATGCGAAGCTGCGGTTGTATGGAGACGATCCAGACATTCCACTGTGAAAGAGCAGGCAGTATCAAAACCAAATGTAATCACTGTTTTTTCAAGGTCATTGTCGATCGTCTTGGGTACCCCTACAACCCACAACCCTTTCTTAGTCAGCTCATTCGCGATCGCCATGGAACCATCTCCGCCAACGGAGATGAGGGCGTCGATCTGGTGCAGGCTGAAGGCGCGGATCAGCTCATCCGAGCGGTCGATTTCGACCATCGTATCGTCCGGTCCCTTGATCGGGTATTTCAGCGGGTTGCCCCGGTTGGTGGTGCCGATGATGGTGCCGCCCAGGTGCGTGATCCCGCGCACCCTTTCGCGGGTGAGGCGGATCAACCCCCCTTCGATATATTGTTCAGGCATCAGCAGCCCATTATACCCATCGCGGATCCCATAGACTTCCCAGCCGCGGTTGATGGCTGACAGCACGGCTGCCCGGATAACCGCATTTAATCCGGGTGCATCACCTCCACCCGTGGAAATGGCGATTCGTTTGATATTGACGGCTGTTTGTGCCATTCATGCCTCCTTCACAAATATCCATGATCGAGCATGATGCATCATACCCCTTATCCAATTAACCTGGCAAGCAAAAAAGCAGCTCCGGCCGCCAACCCACCCACCAGGACGGTCTGAAAACCTGACCTGAATGGTTTTGTTCCTGTGAAACGCCCTTTGATGTAACCGAAAACGAAAAGGGCAATCAGGGTGACCACAATCGAAACCAGCAGGGCAGTGGTTAAATTGGGGATCAAAATGTAGGGGGTCAAGGGGATAAATCCACCCACGATATAAGACAGTCCGATGGTCAAGGCACTGGCGCGTGCCCGTTTGGGGTCGGGCGCTTCCAACCCCAGCTCAAAACGCATCATGAAATCAATCCACTGCTCGTGGTTGTTCGCCATGGCATCCAATATGGGTTTGATGTGCACATTATCCATCCCATAACCGCGGAACACATCGGCCACTTCTTCTTTTTCCCGGTCCGGTAGATGATCGATCTCCCAATTCTCGCGTGCCTTTTCGGTAGTGTAATGCTCGAAATCCGTCCTGGCTGCCAAGTAACCACCCAAGCCCATAGCGATCGAGCCGGCGGCAATTTCCGCCAATCCGGCTGTCACCACAATCTTCGTTCCTGCCCCTGCCACCCCGGAGATTCCGGCAGCCAACGCGAAAGGTACAGTCAAGCCATCGGACATGCCGATGACGATATCGCGTACCATCTCATTGGAGCGAAAATGACGTTCAGTATGAGATTGTGCTGTCATGAATTCCTCCTGGATATAATATGAATGTTTATTGCGATCGGCAGCGTGGAAAATCAGTTTGCCCACCGGACATTTCCGCGTAGCGGATATTATTATACATGCATGCATGCGGTCTTATCATCCGGTGAAAGACGACGCATCATCCACAGGAACACATTCCTGAAACCATTTCTCTTCCACTGACGTCTATATTTATTCACACCTGTGGATCTAACTGATCCTATCGATTACAATCATCCTCTTTGGAGGTACCATGGCACTGAAATCCATTTTCATGTTTATCCTGGCTAGCGTATTGGTGGGGTGCAACATTACATCCCGGTCGGTGGGACCGACCACAACCGCTCCCGAAATTCCCACGCTGGAATTTAACCAACCCACCTCAATTCCCACTGCGGAACCCACTTTAAACCAAACCCCAACCATCGTTCCTCCACCATCACAACCTACATCAACCCAACAGATTGTGCTTGACCGGGCTTTCCTGGTCATCAACGCACTTAAGAACAAGGACATGACCGCACTGTCGCAATTCGTCCACCCGCAGATGGGTCTGCGTTTCTCCCCGTATGCTACTGTGAAGGATGGCGACCAGGTCCTTGCGGCGGATAAGGCGGCGGGCTTGATGGCTGATCCAACGGTATACCTGTGGGGAAATTATGATGGCTCCGGAAAACCGATCAACCTGACATTCGCCGATTATTATGCCAGGTTCATCTATGATGAGGACTTCACCAATGCACCGCAAGTGGCACTCAATCACCGCCTGGGGACAGGGAACTCGATCGATAACAGCCAGGAATATTATCCGGGAACGATGATCATCGAGTTTTACTTCCCAGGATTCGATCCCCAATATGCGGGGATGGATTGGCGCAGCTTGCGTTTGGTCTTCATGCAGCAGGGCAATGACTGGTACCTGGTAGGTATCATCCACGACCAGTGGACAATCTGATGCACAATCAGTGACATTGGCTTACAATTAAGCCATGTTCACCCACGCCATCACCCGCCTGCCCGGAGAAAACTTTGCTGATGGCTTGACCACTGCCAACCTGGGCACCCCGAGCTACGCGCTCATCCTGAAGCAGCACCAGGCTTATCGCCAGGCACTACTCGGATTGGGTTTGGATGTAGTGGTTCTCCCCGCCGAGCCGGCTTACCCGGATGCCTACTTCGTTGAAGACCCGGCGATCATCACGCCCAACATCGCTATGATGACCTACCCTGGTGCGCCTTCGCGCCAGGGGGAAGGTGTCTCGCTCGAGCCTTTCTTGAAATATTATCGCCCCATTTTCCATATCCACTCTCCGGGGACCGTGGACGGGGGGGATGTGCTGATGGTGGGCAACCACTTCTTCATCGGCTTATCGGGACGGACGAATGCTGAAGGAGCGGCTCAGCTGGCAGCGATCCTGGCAGCCGCCGGGTATACCTCCGAGACCGTGCCTGTGGCTGGTGGGCTGCATTTGAAGTCCGGCGTCAATTACATGGGAAGTGAGACTCTATTGATTAGCAAAGCCCTGGCAAATCATCCGGCGTTCGATCATTATGACAAAATCCTACTGGATGAGGATGAAGCCTATGCGGCCAATACGCTGTGGGTGAACGATGCCCTGTTGATGCCCAAAGGTTTCCCGAAGACCTATACCAGCCTGGCTCATCTGGGCATGAAGATCATCGAGCTGGATGTCAGTGAGGTGCAGAAAATGGATGGTGGACTGACCTGTATGTCCTTGAGGTTCTGAGTTCTTTACGCCTTTATAATTCCCCGATGCCCCAAACAGGCTGATTGAAAATCCACCATGACACTCGATTGGATCGATGTAACCAACCTATCCTTTAATACCCTGCTGCTGCTCGAGCGGGTCCAGCTGAGTTGGTTCCCGGGCTGGGTGCCGGAAGAGGAGCTGGCGATTGCCCTACTCGCCAACCCGGTGGTGGAATGGTATCTGCGCCACAAATGCCCGGAGATAAATTCATGGCTGGACCAGGTTTTGTCTGATCATCCAAGCTCAGCCACCTACACTGCAGAGTACATCCGCCAGGCAGAGGTTAAGGTGTTGAACTGCATCAACGACCTGGTGGTGTACGTCGTCGACCCTGCCATCTACGATGGACAACCTTTCCTGGGCTGGGATTCTAATGAGCTGAGGAGCGTTACTGATTTCAGCGGAAAGACGGTCATCGATATCGGCTCGGGCACCGGCAGGCTGGCTTTTATAGCGGCTGAGAATGCCGCGGTAGTATTTGCTGTTGAGCCGGTAGGCAACCTGCGACTATACATCAAGCAAAAAGCCCGGGCTCAGCAGATCAGCAACATTTTCCCGGTGGACGGACTAATCACCGACATACCCTTCCCCAACGGCTTTGCCGACATAAGCATGGGCGCGCACGTGTTTGGGGATCATCTGGAGGCTTCGTATAATGAGATGAAGCGGGTGACCAAGCCCGGCGGGATGATCATCCTGTGCCCGGGGACCTCTATTCAGGAGACCAAAGCCCACGAATACCTGGTTGGGAAGGGGTTTGCCTGGTCCACATTCGAAGAGCCGCGGGATGGGACGAAACGGAAGTATTGGATGGAGATCAGGTGATTAGATATTGGGTAATTTGGTATTAGGTAATTAGCCATCCTTGATGGCGGTCAAGTGCCGTGCCATTTTGTAGGAGCGCAGGGGAGGAATCCTAAGTGATCCATCTTCAAATTCCTCCCCTGCGCTGCTACGGGTATTGACAGCGACAATAAAATTACAAATGGATCTACGTGGTTGCATCTCTCCAACCAGAACCTGATCGGACGGGCTGCGCCCCCTAACACAGGTGGTAAGACACAGGCCGCGAGCAATGGTCCCGGCACCATAAAACAATTGTGGGTTGTAGCCGCCTTCGCTGATAGCGGTCAGAAAAATGCGGGCCGGGATCAACAATCCCGGCTACAAGAGCGACCCCCCTCAAATCCCCCCATTTTCTCTGAAAATGGGGGGAAAGTATGTATTATTTCTCTTCCAATGGATGGGCGCGGCAGTATTTCACGTACCTCGACGCATAATCATCCCTGCCCAGCAGCAAATCCACCGCCCTGAGCACACGCGTGAACTTGATCGGGTCGGTGATGGCGCAGGTGGCTCCCGCTCCAATAGTCAGCGCCAGGAAGGCGGCATTGACCGTATCACGCTCGGGCAGACCGAAGGAGACATTACTGGCGCCAACATTAATATTAACATTGAACTCCTGGCGCACCCGCTGGATAGTCTGCAGGGTGACCGCCCCCGCCTGACTTTCCGCCCCAACGGTCAGCACCAGCGGGTCGATTATCACGTCCTCAGGTGGGATACCAACTTTGGCAGCAGCTTCCAAAATCCGCCCAGCGATCTTCACACGTGTCTCGGCATCCTTGGGGATGCCCTGCTCATCCATGGTTAAGCCGATCACGGAAGCGCCGCGCTCCCTGACCAGTGGCAAGATCGCCTGGAGCGACTCTTGCTTGCCATTCACCGAGTTGACCAGCGGCTTGCCGGGGGTAAGCGGCAGGGCTTTAGCCAGGGCTTTGGGGTTAGGTGAATCAAGGCAGAACGGGATGTCGAACGAATCGGCCAGCATCTTGACCACCTGGGGTAGTAAGGTCTCCTCATCCGCACCGGCGACGCCCACGTTCACGTCCAACAAATCTGCCCCGGCGGTCACCTGGTTGGTTGCCAGCTCCTTGACGTACTCCAGGTTGCCTTCCAGCAGTGCGGCCGCCAGTTTCTTGCGCCCGGTGGGGTTGATCCTCTCTCCGATAATGGTAAAGGTACCGTCAGTATCAATCTTGACCGTTTTTGATTTCCCACAAACCAGTGTCTGCATGCGTGCTCTCCTCAATGAAATGAATCGGATGATATCACAATCATCCGGGTATTTCCCGCCCGGCTTTTCTCAGGATTTGGTCCAGCCTATCACAGACGTCCCCAGGTAGCGGGTCAATCAGCGGTCCTTCTAAAATGCCTTCCACCACTTCCCTGGCCTTGGAATACATAGATGGTTTACCCAACGTAACCCAGTTTTCATACGAAGGATGATCCACCAGCTGAGACATATAAATTTCATCGCTTCTAGCAGCTTTGCGTGTGCTTTTGGTGGCCAGGAAATGCCCACCGGGGCCGATATGGGCTATATCGGTGAATAAATCCTTCTCCTCTGAGCAATCCACGCCCTGCGCCAGGCGCTGGATAATGTGGGCGATCTCGTTATCCACCACGATTTGCTCCAGGATTAACAGCTGGTCGCTCTCAATCTCACCGAACCCCACCAGAATATCCGTCCCAACCAGGACGGCCGGCAGGGTGGTGATCAGCTTCTCGAGCACGGCTTCAGGACCGGCTTGCCTGGCATCGGAGGTAAACCCGGCGCCACCGGTGGGAAAGCCGTAATATTTCCCCATCACCGCCAGCGCAGCCGATTGCAGCCCCATCTCGGGTACACCTGCCAGGTATGCGCCGGTGCGGAAGTCAACTGTGCCAGTGGCACTGGAATAGATGATCGGTCTGCCGGGGTGAGCCAGCTGGAAGATGACCAGGGTGGAAAGCATTTCGGCATTCGCCAGGGCAATATTCGAATACAGACTGGCAGGACCAGTGGTGCCGTTGACCGGCATGGGCATGCCCATCACCGGTAGCCCGACCTCACCCAGCTCGAGGTAGGCGTCCAACATCTGACCGTCATGGGTGAGAGGCGCAACCGGGCAGTAGATCAGGGAGTAGGCGTTGCTCCTGCGCAAGGCATCCTCACTGCCCATAATGGCAGATAGACCTTCTACAAGGTAAGGCACCTGTTCCACGGTGTGTAGCTCATGCTCGCCATGCTTGGAGCTGAAGCGCGCCATGCAGAAGAACTCAGACAGGGCGCGAATATTCGCCGGCTGATCCTCTGCACAGGTGGGTGCCCAAGCCATCACACCCATATCCATATGCTGAAAGATGCGTAAGGCGTTCTCGATATCCTTACTAGTCCCGTAACGCCGTTCACCGGTTTGAAAATCGAGGGTGAATGAGGCTGTTCCATCGATACAGTAGCGGGTATGTGGGGCTGGCAGAGGGAAGTTATATTGGGGGTTGCGGGCGCCCAACACAAATGACCTGGGGGCGGTTTTAAGCGCCTGGTCGACCAGCTCAGGTGGGATTTTGGCAATTTTGTCTTCAGGGTTGATGCTTACCCCATTTTCGCGCAGGATTTTTGGCGCCCGATCACCATGGAAGCGGATGCCCACTTCTTCGAGGATGCGTAAGCTCATGGTGTGGATGCGGTGTTGTTCATCTTCGGTCAGAATTTGGGCAATTAATTCCATACGCACTCCTGATTGATCATGCAGCTTATGATGACGGTTGAATAATCCTAGCGAGTAGTTTTAGATCCAGCTTCGCGATCGGCAGCAGCCAAAATTTGGGTCAGCTCAGCTTTTTGGACCTCGTCCAACGACGTGGGATGATGGTTCGCCAGGATCCAGTCGATTTTTTCACGCGCCACATCCTGCGGGTCTCGAAAACCACCTCCTGGATGGGGTTGACCAGTCAAGTTCGAGAACTGCCGCTGGCGTAGATGGGTGCGGGTGTGTTTATGCGCCAAAAAATGTCCGCGTGGACCGACTTCCTTGATCACCCCCAGTGCTAAAGCTTCGGAGCTGGTATCTAAATGACTGGATTCGATGCGTACACGGTGATACACATCCGCATCCAACAGGATCGACTCGGGGTAAAGCAGGGTGCAGGATTCAACCAATCCCAGTCCGCTGCCCGTCTCCGCACCGGTTAAGGCGCATAACAGCAAGGAGCTCTCAGCCTCGGCAGCAGACTGCCACCCAGGCACCTGGGCATCGGTGCCAAAAATGCCGGCCAGAGTGGGGACGCCCCAACGATGGGCCAGCTCAACCCCAATCGGGTAGAGCTGAGAGCCCTCCAGAGAGGAGCTCAGATAGGCGCCGGTGTGGGGTTGCATGCTACCGGGCAGTAATGAATGAAAGACCGGTGCACCCGGGTAAGCCATCTGCATCAGCACCAGGGCGGATACAATCTCAGCATCTCCGGTCACCAGCGCACCGGAAATGGTCGCCGGACCGGTGGAGGCGATATTGACCATCGACATAAATCCAACCGGTAGACCGGCCTGGGCAAAGCGCAGCGCCGATTCCAGACCATCCCGGTCCTGTGCCAGAGGCGCGATGGTGCATACCAGCAGGGATAGCGGTGGGCGTGCACGCCTCACCTGTTCGCTGCCAGCGACAACATCCGCCATCTCGACAGCGTAGTTGGCGGTCCAATCTCCCATGATCGTCTCTGACTGCACATGTTTGACCGTGTTATTGAAAGAGGCATCCAATTCATGCAGCGGTGCTGTGGCGGGGAAATCCTGGGCGCTGACGATGGGCCAATAGAAGCTGAGGGCACTGAGATAATCTGACACACGCGCCATCGCAGCCACGTCGTCCTTGTTCGAGCGCCGCCTTTGACGAGTGACGAAATCGATGGTTTCCACACCGCACCCATCGGTGGCACAATACATGGTTTTCCCATCCAGGTTCAGATCGAAGGAAGGGAGCCGCGCACCCATGGTGTAAAAACGAGGTGCATGGCTCATGGCCTCAAGGACTACATGCCGCGGGAGCTTCACCAGCTGGTGGGTAAAATCAACCACCGCGCTATGCTCGGCGTAGATCTTCAGTGCTTTCTCCGAAGGGCAGTGTATGCCCACCTGCTCTAAAATCTCCAGAGTTGCTGACTGCAGCGTGTCGAGCTGCGCATCCTCCAGGATTTGTGCATGATAAGCAGGCACAATAGGTTGTAGGCTTGGGGTTTCACTGGTCATTTTTTATCCCTTACAGATTTCTTTATCCGCAGCAGTCAGGATGCGCTTGAGCTCTGATTGTTTTTCTGTTTCCAGGGGCTCGGGCTGGTGATTCTTACGGATCCAATCCACCTTTTCAATCGCCACCTGGCGCGGGTCGCGATATTTCCCGTCCTCACCCAGCTGGTGGGTGATGCCCCGCACCAGCGACTCGCGCAGGTGATTGCGGGTGTGCCTCTGCCCCAGGTAGTGACCACCCGGACCCACGGCGTGCACGGTATCGAGGGCGAGCGTGTCTTGATTCACATCCAAGTTCATCAGCTGGTAGCGGGCGCGCTGGTAGAGGTCATCATCCATAATGACCTGCTCGGGGTAAAGCAAGGTGTAAGTCTCGGAGAGGCCCATGCCGGTGACGATATCTGCACCTGCCAGACCGGCCAGGAATGGGTCAAGCGCCACCTCGCCAGCCCCCTGCCAGGTGCCCGGCTCATGCGCGTCCGTGCCGTAACAGGCTCCCAGGGAGGCCATCCCCCAATGGTGGGCCATCTCCACGGGGGCATAGCGTGTGCGGCTGTCGAGAGAATAGCTGATATAGCCACCTGTGCGTGGGTCCACCCAGGCCTGCATCAGGGAGTGAAAAACAGGCGCTCCGGGGGCGTGCAGCTGCATGAGCACGGCAGCGCTGATGATCTCGGCGTCACCCATGGCGAACGCCCCTGCCAGGGTGGCGGGAGCAGTGGTGCCCAGGGTGGGCATGGCGAGGAAGCCAACCGGCAGGCCAGCCTCCGCCAATAATAGGGCGCCTTCGATACCGGCAGTGTCCTGCACCAGGGGGGCGATGGTACACACCACCAGCGAAAATGGTGGTCGGCGGCGCATCTCCGCACGGCTGCCGGCGATCACCTCCGCCATCTCAACCGCATAGCGGCAAGGGATAGCACCCATCACTGTCTCACTCTGGACGTGTTTGACCGAATTATTCCAGGCGGCTTCGATCTCGTGCAGGGGGGCAGTTTCACCGTGGTCCTGCGCACTGACCATCGGCCATATAAAGCCAATCGATGGCAGGTAGTCGGAGATACGCGCCATGGTGGCGACATCGGCTTTGCACGAAGGGCGGCGCTGGCGGGTGTCAAAGTCGACCGTCTCCACGCCACAGCCATCGGTGGTGAAATAGGTCACACCATCCTCGAGCTGCAGGTCATAGGTCGGCTGACGCGCCCCCAGCAGGAAATACCTGGGGATGGTCGAAAGGGCTTTTAGCACGAAATCTGGCTTCATCCTGACGATTTTCGATGTCCAATCCACTTGTGCGCCATGTTCAGCGAAGATAGTGAGCGCTTGTTGAGATGGAAAACGCACCCCGGTTTTTTCAAGGATCTGCAGGGTAGCCTGCTGCAAGCTGTCCAACTGTTCATCGGTCAGAAATCGCAGGCGGAAGGAAGTTCTCAAAGGCTCTAAGGGTGGGTATTGGATTGGCATGGGTTCATCCTCCACTCGATTATTTTTAGTCCTGGCTATGCCAGAGTATTATTATGAATTATAGACACCCTATTCCCAACTGCTATGCGCTTGATCTGGCGTGTCGTTCGAGAATGTCCAGCTCGCGTAAGAGATCTTCAGGTAAAGGAGTTGGTTGGTGCTTATCGAGCTTATCTTTAATATCCCGGCGAATCTCCGCTAACAAGCCCGGTGAGCCTGAGTTTACCCACTGGTCATAACTGCCATGCAGCCCTAGCTGGCTGAAATATACCTCTCCAGAACGCACGGCTTTACGGGTGGAGACTTCCTTTAGGTAATTTCCTCCAGGACCCAGCGAGGCAATCACATCGCTCAACCATTTCTCCGACTGGCTGCTAATCCCGGCACTCAAGCGTTTGCAGCGCCGGATGACTTCCACATCCATGACCAGCTGCTCGGGACTGAATATTGTTGAGCCTCCCAGCAGACCGGGAGCCACGAGCAAGTCTGGCCGCGCCAGGATGGGCAGGGTATAGTTGAGGGCACGCTCATACCCCGCCTGTATGCAGGGTAGATATTGATCAGACCCGCCCACACTGGCTTCAACCGGCAGATGATACATCCTGGCAACTTGGGTTACTGCGGCACCTAAAAGAGAATGCTCCACTTCACCGCTTCCAAACCTGCCGGAGTGCATGTCTGCAATCACTGGGGCGGCTGCGTAAATAAAAGGGGTGCCTGGCGCGGCAGACTGAATGAGGCACAGCATGGCGAGGGTCTCACAATTGGTCAGCACCAGCTGTGAGATTAACGATGCCGGACCCGATATGCCCAAGAGGGGCATGGTCATGACCGCCACAGGCATGCCCCACTCGAGCGTCTCCAGGTAGGCATCAGTGTATACGCCTTCGATGATCAAGGGGGAAGCTGGGCACACAATGAATGACACGGGTAAGGTTTTCTTGAACTCCTCCTTACCACCGAATACCACCTGGAACACCTCCAGCATCCAGCGGCTTTCTTCAGGTGTCACGGTGGCGTCCTGTACATGCTTGGAAAAATTCTGGAAAACAGCCTTCCAATAGGAGATGATATCCCCAGGTGCATGCCCCCAACAACCCTCGATAACGGCCCAATACACGTCAATTTCGTCCAGGCAGTCGCCCAGACGGGTGGCGAGGTACCAATCCTCCAGGGTCGCCGGGCGGCGGGTTTCATTCTCTGCATCATACGTGTAGATAGCGCCACCATCCAGGACCACCCCACACTGCCCGCGGTTCATGGCTAACCACTTATCCGGGCGGCGCGAGCCAAGGTTGAATTCCTTGGGAGCCTGCTTAAGGCACTCTTCTACCAGATTTTGCGGAAAGCGAACGATATGTGTTCCTTCATCAACGAGCGCTCCAGCTTGTTGTAGATACCTGCGGCCAAGCGGGGTATCCACCCGCACACCTGTGCCAGACAGGATTTTCAGCGTTTCTTCGTGGATCCGGCTGCATTCATCCGCAGATAATACCTGCACCAGGGTTTCCATTACACATCTCCGATTTTTTGCAGCACTTTATACGGGTCAAAGGCATCGCGCAGCCCATCACCAATATAATTAATCGAGATAACGGAAAGGAAGATCATTAAACCGGGAAAAATCGCCAGCCAGGGATACTTAATCATGTGATCCTGTGCGTTGCTGAGCAGGTTGCCCCAGGAAGGCGTGGGTGGCTGGATGCCAAACCCCAGGTAACTGAGCCCCGACTCTTCCAAAATGGCATAAGCCACCTCCAAAGTAGCTTCGACGATAACCGGCCCGATGGCGTTGGGAAAGATGTGCACTGCGATGATACGCAAGCTATTAGCTCCCAAAGCGCGGGTAGCAGTCACATAATCCATTTCGCGGATCGTCAAATAGGATGCCCGCACCAGACGAGCGACGAACATCCAGGATAATAAGCCGATGACTGCTGCAATGGTCAGCACCGGATTGCTTTTTAAAAATGGTGCGTCCACTTCACGTAAGATGGCACTTAACAAAATCAACACCAGCAGCGATGGTAGCGCTAATGCTGCGTCGGTAATGCGCATTAATATATTATCCACTCTGCCACCAAAGTAACCCGCAATCGCCCCCACGGGCACGCCGATCACCAATGTGATTACCATGACCGAGAATCCTACTGCGAGTGATACCCTGCCTCCATACAATACTCGAGTCAGCAGATCACGCCCCAGGGCATCCGTCCCCATCGGATGAGAAATTGAGGGTGGCTGGTAACGCTCAATCAAATTAGACTTTACTGGATCGTAAGGCGAAAGGCCGGCGAGCGTTACCGCCACGATGATGCAGCCCAGCACAATACAGCCCATGATCGCGCCTGGATGCCTGCGGAAGCGCCTCCAGATTAGACTGCGCATTGTTTCTGGCTTAGATAGGCGGAGCGCTGTATCAGTCATAATGTATGCGCGGGTCCAGTCTGGCGTACACAACGTCAGCCAGCAAGTTTGAAAGGATCACGACGACCGTCCCAAGGGTTAGGATCGCCATTAGCAAGGGATAATCTCGATCCAGGGCAGCCTGGTAGTATAACCGCCCCATCCCAGGCCAGGAGAAGAGTATCTCGACATATAAAGATCCGGCAAATATATACGGCAGGTCCAAGGCAAATATCGTCACCAGGGGAAGAAGAGCATTACGCAGGGCATGTTTGAATAATACATTCCTCTCTTTTAGACCTTTGGCGCGGGCGGTTCGGATGTAGTCCTGGTGGATTACATCCAGCATGCTGGAGCGTAGAAATCGTGAATACCAGGTGACCCAGCCCACCACCCCCATGGTGACAGGCAGGATCAGATGCTTGGTCCAATCGATGAGCGAGAAGCCTATCCCCAGGGTATACATTCCACCGCCGGGCAACAGTGGCTCTCCGTTGAGTGGGTTTTTCAGCAATCCATAAAAGACCAATATTAATATCAAACCCAACCAAAACTCTGGGATGGCCTGCCCAATGAATGATAATGTGGTGACGGAAATATCAAAAATCGAGTACTGCTTTACCGCTGAAAGAACCCCAACCGGGATGGCAAGAATTGCCACAATGAACAGGGTCACTGACATCAGATAGACGGTGTTTTTCAGATAACTACCGATCGTATCAATGACCGGCTTACGTGTGCGGAAGGATATCCCAAAATCGCCCCGTATGATTCCTTTTCCTACTCCGGGGCTATCGGAATTCAAGTAACTACGAGGATCTAAGCATGCAACTATCGCGCTAAAGATTCCGGCGTTTGGCTTGGGATTTTCTCCAATCGGCCGGGTCCAATCATTACCGATCAACCAATACAAATATTGGACGCAGATGGGTTTATCCAATCCAAATTGGTGTTTAAGCATCGCGGCCTGCTCAGGACGCATCGTACGTGATAACCCTCTTCCAGCCAATGGGCCACCAGGTGCCAGATTGACCAGAGCAAACAAGACGATGCTGACAATGAACATCAGCGGGATTGCCTGCAGCAGCCTTCTGACTACATAGTGGCCCACTAATTCTCCATCCTACCAGTAACCTAGTGCACTATACTTGAAATTACTTAAGCGTCCAATCAGCAGCATTCCAGGTTACCAGGTCATTAGGATTCGACTGGACACCTTGCAGACGAGTGGAATGGGTATTGGCATCGATGGTGGTGAATAGTAACAGCTCAGGCACCTCCTGATCCAGGATCTTAGCCATCTGGCAGAATACATCCTGGCGAGCGGCCTCATCCAGTGTATATGCCTGGCTGATCAGATCATCGATCGTAGGATTCATATACCTTCCATAGTTATAGCCTGCGTCAGGGACGGCCGATGCGCTGGTATAGTAGCTGGACAGAAAATCGGTCGGATCTGTTCTACCATAGCCATCATCCCAGATGTCGATATCAAAATTGCCGTTCTGTTCAATCCCGCCATCGGTAGATGCAGCCCAAAGCACACTGCCCTCAACCACACTAATGTTGAGCTTGATCCCGATGTTTTTCAGCTCTTCAGCGATAAATTGCTGGGTCAGATCCAGCGGCTCACCATATTCGCCGTAGGTAATGAACTCCATTTCCATCTTATAGCCTTCGGGAGCTCCGGTGGTGCAGCCGTGGCATTCGCGTATCCCATCTCCATCCGTGTCAGTCCAGCCGGCTTCTTCCAGTAATGAAGCCGCAGCCGTTGGATCGTAAACCGGTCTTGGAATATTGCAGGTATTGTAAGGCGGGCGGAAGAACTCGGTCCAAGCGGGAACTGCATAACCGAGGAAAAATTCCTTCGAAATGGTATCCACATCAATCGCCATGCGCACAGCCTGGCGTACGCGCACATCCGAGAACACCGGATGAGGTGTGGCTGCCGGATCGGTTGTTCCTTTAGCCGCCAGATTAAAGAAGATGCGCATTACCCAGCGGTTGTAGGGGCTCATGCTCACCTCTACAATAGGCTGATTTTGTAACTCAGCAATGATTGGCTCTGTCGTCCACATATCCAGGTCAGCATCACCGTTTAGCAGCATTGTTTTGCGCACGCTCTCATCAGGAATGACGCGCACAATGACCTCATCGATAGTAGGTTTACCCGGCTCGAAATAATTGGGGTTGCGTGCGAAGGTCATATGGTCACCGAGGACCCATTCCGTCAGAGTATATGGACCATCGCTCAAGGGTTTGGAAGCACAGTCCCATTGGGTGAACCCCTGGGAGGCATCACAATAATGCGCCGGCCAGATAGCCATCTGCTCACCGCCGAATTGGGTCAGATAACCCGGGTAGATGGTGTTGTAATGCACCACAACTGTGGTGTCATCAATTTTTTCAACCCCATCGACGTAGTCAATCCCCTGGATCCAGGCACCTTTCTCAGGGTCAATCAGGGCGTCATAGGTGAAGACGACGTCATCGGCAGTGACCGGCGTTCCATCCGACCACAGAATATCATTCCGCAGCTTCCAGGTCACATCCATGGTCCCATTGGCATCATCAACCACAACGCCACCATTATCTATAGTTGGAAGCTCAGCAGATAATTCTGGATAGGCATTCCCGTTCGCATCCAGGTCTGCCAATCCTAAAAGAACGAGTTTCATGACCAGTGAGTCATAGCCTGTATCGGTAATTGTAGGGTTAAAGGATGGCGGATCTTCGGCGATGACAATCACAATCTGGCTCTTCACCGGGAGAGGAGTTGGAGCCGCAGTGTCAGTCGGGGCAGGTTTAGTCGGAGCCAGTTCAGTCGTACCCGGTTGAGTCGGACCCGTCACCGGCTGTTCAGCGGTAGGCGCTACGGTGCCTTTTGCACACCCAGAAAATAACATCCCAAGGATTAATAAAACAGCTAAGCATGTCACCCACGTTGATTTCTTATTCATCTCTCGCATCTCCTTTCACTACCCTTTACATTTGTGCGCTGATATTTAGCTCCATGGATTCAGCATATTCACTTTTCTCTTCGCGAATTTTATAAGGAAAATCATATTCCACCATTTTTGCCAGGAACGGTCGCGGGTCGAAAGCCTCAGGCGCCAACACCCCGCTCCCTTTCCATGTACCCTGCGCCAGCAGCTCCATAGTGATCACAGGACCTGTGCCGGTCTGTAGAGAAACAGCCTGGCAACCGTATTTTCCCATGCTATCCTGGTTATCAGTTGCCTGATATATATAGATCTCTCGCTTTTTGCCATCCTTCATCCCCGTCACCCAGGCACCCACACAGGTTTTACCGCTCATGCGATCACCGAGGGTTGCCGGGTCTGGAAGGCAGGCTGCCACCACTTCGATCGGAGAGACCATCACCCCTTTGACATTGATCGGTTCTTTTCTGTGCAAGCCGAGCATTTTGATCACCCGGATGACGTTGATGAATTTCTCCCCCAACCCATATTTGAATGTCACCCGTTTACAGCGGATATAGCGTGGGATCAACACCACCTCTTCATGCTCAATATCCACCACTTCGAGTGGACCAATCCCTTCGGGGAAATTAAACACCTCGACGTTTTCGAAGGCGGGGAGGGTGTACCAGCCACGCCCAGCTTCCCACACCAGCGGCGGGTCGGTGCATTCTTCGATCGTATCCAGGATCGAGAACGCTGGAGCAAACTCGTGACCACTCACTTCCAGGGCAGCGCCATCACGGATTCCAATTTCGTCTATCTCGTCGAATAGCTCGAGCGAGGCGTACCTGGCAAAGATATCGCTGACGCCTGGGTCCATTCCATTCCCCAGGATGGCGAGTAAACCTTTTTCCTTCCATTTTTCCGCCTGGGCCCATTGATGGCTGCCCATGTTTGCGCCATAATCCGACATGGCCATATCAAGATAATCACAATCAGCTTCGAAAGCGGCATCAAAGATTGTGTCATTATAAAAGTTGCTCACCGCATTCATGATCAGGTCGATGCCATGCTTACGGGCAATCTGAACGATTTGGTGAATATTACGCGCATCGATTTGTTCGACGGGGAATTTTTCTGCGTTGCTCAGACGTTTCTGGACTGCATGGAGGCGCTCCAGTTTGTAATCTGCCAGCACCATTTTCTCCAGCCAGGGTCGATTTTGAGCCACGACCGCGATCGCTTCCCCCACTCCCCCGACGCCAATCAATAACACTTTCATCATACTCCTCCTTCATCAGAACCCTGGGGGCAGCTCCCCCACACGCAAACTCTGTTGAAAAGTCTTGTTGGTGAAACATGTTCTATGCTGATCTGTCGATGATTCGATCCTGTGTATGAGGCAGCCGGAGTTAATATCATAAAATTAAGGACCGTCTATGAATCTCAGATCCTACACTCCATATTCGATTACCTTGACGCTCATTTCGAATTAATATTCATGTTATCACGAAATTTTTTCTGCGTCAATTTAAGGAGCATGCGGCCAAGCCTTCAGTAAGGATAATCAGCTATAGCAATCGTTTAGTATTTACAAAACGTTAGTAACGTTGTATACTTCCGCACTAATTCTCAATAATCAAAATATGAGACATACTACACCCGAGCTGCTCGCGATCCCTGCCTGCCATGGTGTATTATCCCTACAGGCATCTTTCGGTAATGAGGAATCGGAACGTTTTGATGCATTGGATGGAATTTACCAAAGCTTAGTGTCACATCCACAAGAGGAATCGTGAAATGGACGACCACCAACCCATAGAAGAGATTCACTTTATCGAAGATATCGGCTTATATTTCGAGCAAATGGGGCTGCCCCGAATGGCTGGACGCATCCTGGGCGCTCTATTGATTTCCGACCCACCTTCCCAATCCATCACCGACCTGGGAGTTAGGCTGCATGCCAGCAAGAGCTCAATCAGCATCATGGCACGCCTGCTGATGGAGCGCGGCTTGATCGAGCGGGTCGCCTCCCCGATCCCGCGCAGGGATTACTATAGATTCAAGCCCGGCGGCTGGATTATATATATGCGCCAGTGGCTGGGGTTAATGGCAGGGCTTCATCAAATCACCGAACGCGGTATGCTGTTAATGGCAGATAAACCTGAACCGCTGAAGCTGCGCTTGAAAGAGGCTCACGACCTGTTTTCAAATGTCGAGCAGGAATTTCCTGCAATCTTGCAGAAAATCGCAAAACAATAATCAACTATAAAGTCAATACAATGAACGTCAAGAACCACGTTAGAGATAATAATTCTTCCACCGCTCGTACGGCAGACTCAGGATTGAGTCGAGCTGAAGTGCTCAATTTACGCAAGCAATATGGGGAAAACCGCCTGCCCGCCGAAAAGGGGACTACGGTATGGACGATCCTGCTCAATCAGATCAAAAGCCCACTGGTGTATATCATCCTGGTCGCGGCCGGGGTTTCGCTGCTGGTCAAGGAGTATAACGACTTTATTATCATCATGGCGGTGGTCATCATTGACGTCGTCCTCGGGTTTTTCCAGGAATATCAAGCCCAGCAAACCTATACTGCCCTCAAGGGCTTGTTGAAGCCCACAACCACGGTGATCCGCGACGGAGCACGCCAGGAAGTGGAAGTATGGGAGCTGGTGCCTGGAGATTTGGTGTTGGTAAACTCAGGCGAGCACGTCCCGGCTGACGGCGAGCTCATCGAAAGCATCAAGCTGGCAGTGGATGAAGCCCTCCTGACGGGTGAAAGTGAACCAGTGAGCAAAAATGAAAACGAAGGTTATAACTTCGTCTTCATGGGCACGACCGTCATCACCGGGCGTGGGACGGTGGTGGTGACCAAGATTGGTCCCAGCACTGAGCTAGGCCAAATCGCCACCAGCTTGAGCGATTATATTGAAGAAGATACCCCTCTCCAGGTGCGACTTAAATCGTTCAGCAAGACCCTGACCTATACCGTCATAGGATTTACCCTCGCAATTCTCATCACCGGCTTGTTGATGGGCAGAGGCTTCCTGGAAATGCTGCGCGTCTCGATCATCCTGGCAATCGCCGCCGTCCCTGAAGGCCTGCTGATCGCAGTGACAGTGATCCTGGTGTTGGGGATGCGGAAGATATTAAAGCGACAGGGGCTGGTCAAGCAGCTGCTGGCGGTTGAAACGCTTGGCTCTGTGACGGTAATCTGCACGGATAAAACCGGCACCCTGACTGAGGGACGTATGCGTGTGGCACGCCTTGAGCTGACCGACGAGGAACGTGCGTTACAAACCATGATTTTATGCAACGACCTGGAAGGACCGGTGGATATAGCCTTATGGGAGTATGCCCAGGCCAATCTGAGCATACCGCCCCAAGACATGGTGGATGGCTCTGAGCGAATGGCGGAGGAGCTCTTCACCAGCGAAACCAAATATATGATCACTGCCGTGACCGGTGCCTATTTCAATGGTAAAAGCTATAACTTCCTCAAAGGGGCTCCCGAGATCGTATTGGAGATGTGCCGCTCTAGCCAAGAAGAGCGCGATCAAATTCTCGCCAATGTAGACGAATGGGCGGCAGAAGGACTGCGTTTATTGGGTCTGGCATACCGGCCGATGGGCAAGCTGGAAGATTATTCGGGGTATACATGGATTGGTCTGCTGGGAATGCAGGATCCAATCCGGGATGGAGTCCATGAAGCGGTTGACATCGCCCAACACGCCGGGATTCAGGTGAAGATGATCACGGGTGACTACCGAAAAACGGCGGAAAAAATCGCCCGGACAATTGGCTTAATGAAGCCGGAGGACCACAGCCTGGAAGGGGAAGAGCTGGCAGCGATGAGCGACCAGCAGCTCCAGCAGGAAGTGAAACAGGTGGCGGTCTATTCACGCATCCGACCGCAGGACAAGCTGCGCATCGTGCGCGCTTTGCAGGCCAATGGGGATGTAACCGCCATGATTGGGGATGGGGTCAATGATGCCCCCGCTTTACAGCGCGCCAATATCGGGGTAGTGGTCGGCACGGCTTCGGATGTAGCCAAGGAGACCGCTGACCTTATCCTTCTGGACAGCAACTTCCGCACCATCGTGGCGGCGATCGAAGAAGGACGGGTGATCTTTGAAAACATCCGTAAAGTGGTCGCCTACACCCTGTCGAACTCCTTTGCTGAAGTGCTGACCATCTTTACCGCTATGATGCTGCATTGGCCGGCTCCCCTCGCAGTGGCACAGATCCTGTGGATCCACCTGATCTGCGATGGACCGTCCGACATCGTGCTGGGATTCGAGCCGGAAGAGGAGGGCATCATGGACGAGAAGCCCAAATCGGTCAAAGAGCCCGTCCTGGCGCCGCTCGGATTGACGCTGATCGGCGTGATCAGCATCGGCAGCGCCATTGCAGCTCTCTCCCTGTTTGGTCATTTCTTCATAACGCACAATAACCTTCCAGAAGGCCAAAGCCTGGTATTTGCCAGCTTCGCGGTCAACTCGATGGTCTATATCTTCGCCTACCGGTCCATGCGCTTACCGCTTTTTCGCATGAGCCCGCTCAGCAAGAATAAACCCCTGATATTGGCAGTCATCGCCGGTTTATTGATGGTGGTGATCGCCTTTGCCATCCCATCGATCCGAAATTTGCTGGGGATCGTACCGCTCTCTCTCCAGCAGTGGAGCTGGATCGCAGCCATCGCGCTGGGTCTATTGATGGCAGTAGAAATAGGTAAATGGGTGCGTAATTTGATCAAGCGCCGGCTTCGCAGCCCCAAGGCATAAGAAAACAGCTGACCATTTTAGTCCGATAAATTGTATAATTTATGTCACTGAAAATCAGGCGCAGGTTGCTGACGAAAAGCCCGCGTCTGATCAGCTCATATAAATCCAATTTGGTAAAACGGAGCGGAAAACCCCTGTATAGAGGAAACATATGACCAACCATCAAATTCTATATTTATCCCAGGCAGACGTGACAAAGGTCAACCTTGACATGGCCACCGTGATCAAGCTGCTCGAGACTGCTTTCCGTGAAAAAGGTGCAGGAAAAGTGGAGATGCCCCCCAAACCGGGCATCCACACCATGCCGGATGCGTTCATCCACGCCATGCCAGCTTACATCCCCGAGCTCAAATCTGCTGGCATCAAATGGGTCAGCGGTTATCCCGATAACCAGAAGCGAGGATTGCCCTATATCACTGGACTGCTGATTTTGAATGATGTGGAGACGGGTATCCCGTACTCCGTAATGGACTGCGCCTGGATTACTGCCTACCGCACAGGTGCGGCAAGCGCATTGGCTGCCCGGTATTTAGCCCGACCGGAAAGTAAGATTGCCGGCATCCTCGCATGTGGTGTGCAGGGGCGCACAAACCTGGAGGCACTTAAAATCCTCTTCCCGATCGAGAAGGTCTATGCCTACGACATTCACCCCGAAGTTGTGCAGCGCTACGTGGACGAAATGTCGGCCAGGCTGGGTGTTGAAATTATCGGCGTGAAGGAGCCCAGGCAGGCGGTGGTCGAAAGTGAGCTCGTCGTCACGTCCGGGCCTATCCTGAAACACCCCACGCCCGCCATCCAAAGAGATTGGCTGCAGCCGGGCGCCTTTGGCAGCGCGGTCGATTTCGACAGCTATTGGTCGGCAGGTGCATTAGCTCAGATGGACCGCATCAGCACCGATGACCATGCACAATTCGAGTACTATAAATCGGTAGGCTATTTCCAGACTACGCCAACTCCCTATGCAGACCTGGGTGAGATCGTGGCGGGTGTCAAGCCCGGGCGCCAAAGTGCGAGTGAACGCACCCTGGCGATGAACCTCGGATTGGCGATGGATGATATGGCTGTCGCACCTGAGATATACCGCCGGGCGAAATCCATGGAGATCGGCACCTGGCTGACCTTATAACGCGTCCGAACACTTGCCAGGCGCATCCCATTGGCTATCTGTCTGGGCTTTCTAGCATAGCTGCTCATAACCATACATCACCAACAAGGTAGGCCTGATCATACACAGCCTAATCCAATAAAGGTATCTCCGTTAAACCGAAAGCTGCGGAGGTACCTTTTTCGGGTTTCTCCACAGCCCGGGGTGTGAGTTGGGTGTCAGGATTTGATATCAACGGGTGGAAAATTCATCCGCGCCGTTGAATCTTAGGTTAATGGGTTCCCACAGTAAGGGCAGGTCTTCCAATCTTCTTGAGCGGGTTTACCACAGTTCGAACAAGTGTGCGTTGGTGCAGCTATTTCGGCGTCAGGAGCTGGTTGGTTTGTTGGAACCGGCTGGGTTGTTTGAGTTACCTGGGCTGGACGATTGCTGCGTATGATCGCATTGACCAGGGCTACGATCCCCAGGATGATCAGCACGAGGAAACCCAAGCCCAGTAATCCGCCAAATATCCCGCGAACTGGGCTGTAGTAACCGAACCGATATGGTTCCATCATTCTAAAGCCTGGTCTCATCATATAAAAGCCGTGACCTACACCGCCAAATATCGCGATTACAATCCCTGCCACAACCGCCAGAACAACCAATCCAAGCACGACGTACAGGATCCATTTTAAAACTTTACTCATTCTAAGACCTCCATAAATCCATTATTTCCCCCAAGCATACCACTCGACTATGAAGAATTTGTGAAGAAGCTATTGAGATAAGTTTAAGCTTAGTTTAAGGATTTTTTTCAACCGGTTGACCACTATCTGAATACCCGTAATCCAGATTGTGTTCTATAATTTACCGACTGCTTCCCATACCATGAAGCTATTATTGGAGAATCCGATGTACGAAACCCTGAGCTCAGATTATGACCGTTTTGTAGATTGGCCGAGCAGGCTGACACTCGAGCTGCCTTTTATCATGAACAAGCTGCAAGAAAGAGGCGCCCGTACCGTTCTGGACGCGGCTGCAGGAACGGGGATGCACGCCATCGCCCTGGTGCAGCATGGGTATCAGGCCGCCGGATCGGATATCAGCCATGGCATGGTCGAACAAGCTCGCTTGAATGCAAAGTCAGCTGGGGCTCAGGTGCGGTTTGAAATCGCCGGCTTTGGAGAGTTGGAGCATACATTTGGTGCGGCAGGCTTTGATGCACTGTTGTGCCTGGGGAATTCACTACCCCATTTACTTTCGCGCACCGATCTTGACAAGACCCTGGTAGATTTCGCAGCCTGCGTGAAGCCCGGAGGCATGCTGCTGATCCAGAACCGCAATTTTGATGCGGTGGTTGCTAACCACGTCCGCTGGATGGAGCCCCAATCGCATACTGAGGAAGGGGCTGAGTGGATCTTCCAGCGTTTTTATGATTTCGAACCCGATGGTCTGCTGACCTTCAACATGGTCATACTGAAGCGTTTAGGGCAGGGCAGCTGGACCCAGCAGGTGATCAGCTCGCGCATGCGTCCTATCCTTAAAGTTGAGCTCAGCTTAAGTCTTTACGAAGCTGGTTTTAATAGCCTCACGCCCTACGGGAATATGAATGGTGCACCATTCGACCCAGATAAAAGTCCAAATTTGGTTGTCCTGGCCCGGAAACGCGCTTGATTTTCAATTGATTGCCCCTTTCAGTCCATCCGTCTATTATTTTGGAGGGGCAAAGAGGTATAAAATGCAAAGCAATAGGTGCGCAGCGACGCTGCGCCCCTACTTTCCACTATGCGATTCATTTGAGAAATTCTTGGGTCATTGCATCAATTTGCCAAGTTATAATTACCCCTAACTCACCGCATCCAAGGAGACAATATGATCAAAATTGCATTCATCGGAGCTGGCAGCCTGGGGTTCACCCGCGACCTGGTTCGGGATGTGCTCACCTTCCCGCTGCTGCAAGATGCCACCCTGTCCTTAATGGATATCAACCCGGAACGGCTGGAGTTTGCCCGCAGATCGGTCCAGCGCATCATCGATATGGGGAAATACCCCGCAAGGGTCACCGCCACCCTTGACCGGGTGGAAGCCATCCGCGATGCCGATATCGTCCTGGTGACCATCCTATCTGGCAGCACCGAGGTCTGGCGGTATGACATCGAGATCCCCAAGCAGTATGGGGTGGATATCAACATCGGGGATACGCGTGGACCGGCAGGCATTTTCCGCGCCCTGCGCACCATCCCGGTGATGCTGGACATCGCCAAAGACATGGAACGTTACTGCCCCAATGCCGTCCTGCTCAACTATACCAACCCGATGGCAATGCTATGCCGTGCTCTTCAGCGAAAGACCTTCATCCGCCTGACGGGGTTGTGCCACAGCGTGCAGGGCACCGCTCTGATGCTTTCCTATTGGATTGGTGCGCCATATAAGGAAATCACCTATACCTGCGCCGGGCTCAACCACATGGCCTGGTACCTGAAATATGAATGGAATGGTGCTGACGCCTACCCTCTTATCCGCAAAGCCATCACCGAGCGACCGCAAATCTACAACCATGAAATCGTACGCAACGAGATGTTCCTGCACCTGGATTATTACGTCACCGAATCCAGCGGGCATAACTCGGAATATAACGCCTGGTTCCGGAAACGCCCCGACCTGATCGAAAAATACTGCACCAACGGCACGGGTTGGAATCCGGGAGAGTACGCCTACATCCTCAAAGAATATCAGAATGCCGAACGCACCTGGAAGGACGAAGCCCGCCAATGGTTTGCCACGGAGACGCCCATCGAGCTGGAACGCGGGGAGGAGTATGCCGCGTATATCATCAACGCCCTGATGGGAGGTGAGCCGTTCACTTTTAACGGCAACGTCCCCAACACCGGACTGGTAACCAACCTCCCCGAGGGGGCATGCGTGGAAGTGCCGGTGTGGGTCAGCCGTAAAGGTTTCGAGCCAGTGCACGTGGGAGCGCTGCCTCCGCAGTGTGCGGCATTGACGAACCTGACCGCTCAGATCGAAGAGATGGCGGTGGAGGGTGCACTCACGGGTGACCCGCGCCTGGTGTTCCAGGCGATCTGCTACGACCCGCTGACCTCCGCCGTGCTCTCATTGGCGGAGATTCGGCAGATGGTCAACCAGATGTTCGAGCAGAACAAGGCATATTTACCCGATTTCAAATCCGTATCGGTGTAGTATGCAGGGCGGGATTATATCCAGCCGCCATCACACGCGTTCTGAGTAGGTGCGCAGGGGATGAATCTCAAATGGTTCATATTCAGATCCCTCCCTGCGCCTCTACAACAGAGGGTAACTGTCGAGCGTCGCCTATCCACAGGCGTGGGTAAACCGATAATCGGCTATAATCGGCCGGGAGGTACGTCTATGCCGAAAACCGAATTCCAGATTGTCATTGTGGAGGATGACCCTTTCGCCCGCAATTGGATGGCATTGCTGGCGGCGCGTGATTGGCGCACTCGCCTGGCGGGCGAGTTTGACGCACCGCAAAAGATCATCCCCATGCTGCACCAAAAAGCCTCCCTTGTGGACCTGATCCTGCTTGACACCGAACTCCCTGGCGGGGAAGACTGGATTCCCGAAATCATTGGGGCCATTTCCGGCTTACAGAACCCTCCTGCCATCCTTTGCATCGGCATACACGCCAAACCTAACGTCCTGTCCCAATTGGAAAATGACTGTTTCGTGGGCTATATCCTGAAGAATGAGATCAACTACTCGCTGGCCTGGGCGATCGATATCGCCCTCAGGGGCAAGTGCGTGGTCACAGAAGGCGTCCGTTCCTTAGCAGCCGGCATGCGCTATACCCTGCCGCACCCATGCGTGATGCTGGACGGTAGGAAGACCCTCCAGAGCACCCTGTCTAAACACCAGGCGGAGGTATCACGGCTGGCATTCCTGTTCAGCATGGAACGGCGCGAGCTGGCGGATGAGATGGGGATCGTTGAAGATTGGAGCTATGGTCTGGTAAGCCAGATCTACGAGCAGCTGGGGGTGAAGGATATCATCAACGATGATGAAGCTCTACAGTCCTACTTCGGAGACCAACCCCTGATCCTGGCGCACGTGGAGAAAATCCGGGCTGCCGGGAAGAATTCAATCAAGGCGCATGACCTGGAAACCCTGGCTTTCCACATCATCACCATGCCCGAGATGGTCGAGCTGCCCTAGCTTTGACTTTCGAATTCAGCCTGGTCGATATACTTGCCCCCGCTGATTCCTTGCTTGACCAGCTTGCGGACTTTATTAAACGTCAGGCTCAATTCAACCGGCTGGAAGCACAACTCTTCCCCAACCAGCACCTTGCGGCAGAAATACGAGGAGGGATTGTCACTGTTGTCGT
This sequence comes from Anaerolineae bacterium, assembly GCA_041481345.1. GTDB lineage: Bacteria > Chloroflexota > Anaerolineae > Anaerolineales > UBA4823 > FEB-25. The sequence goes on along the minus strand of JBGPBQ010000004.1, from coordinate 8,271 downwards.
CATAATTGGGGGTCAGCTCATTCCAGGTATCCACCCTGGCTTGCAGCTTTTCACCGCAACGGCTGCACTGGACGTAAAGGTAGAGAAAACGGTCTGAATCCGAACGGCGTGGTGAAAAGATATTTCCGAGATTTTTAAGAAAACCCATGGAGTAATTTTAGCATATCCCCAATAACTATATCATAGTGACTCCAAAGAATGAGAAAAATGTAGAGACGTCCTAGAAGGATGCCTCTAGAGATAATAACGGACACATCGGATGGACCCAGGGGGTGAATATGGTTGCCAGCAATGAAGTTCATGCCCACAAGATCAGCGGCAATTCGTCTTTACGACAAATCTATTTCTCGTGGCATTTCGTTTATGAGCACAGAACCTTCTATATATTTATACAATTCGGATAAAAATTGATGTATAATATTTGCCTACTTTATTCTACTTGTCAGGGGGAATATATGGAGAATCAATCGAAGGGATATAGCTATGAACAAAAGATCTAGAAGGTTACTATTCACAGGAATTATTGTTGTGTCTCTGGTGTTTCCTCTTCTTTTTACTATGGCACAAACAAATGCATCACAAAAATCATATTTACCTATAATATTTAAATATCTAAGCCCAAGCGCTACTCCAACTGAGCAGCCATCGCCAACCGTAACGCCTACACCACAACCTGGCAATGACCCGATCATCTTTTTCACGGGAGATCTGGTTTCTGGTAGCTCGGTCAGCCGAGCACAATCGGTGGTGAGCCTCATCTTGGATTTGATGAGCCAGCATCCCGGCACGCAGATGCTGGTAGCCTCTACTGGGATAATGAGCAAGAGAATTCCCCGACGATCAGCAACTACCAGTCCTACTTTGGCACCACCTATGGGACCTTCGTCACCCAAGGTGTATTCATGCAAGTGCGTGGCAATCACGACAACCAATCAGCCGGTTCTTACACAGATTTCGATGGCACTGTTCACAATACGGGTGCAGCTTATTGGGATTACTTCGGTGTTAACGCCCACATGGCTAATATAGAAAGTAAGAAGTTGACCGACTACAGTTATGACCTGGGTACCTGGCATATCATCGCCCTGGATCAAGTTAGTGGATCGGTTAATACCCCCAGCCTCGATTTCCTTACCAACGACCTGGCAGCACATGCCAACACAACCTGCCAGCTGGTTTATTGGCATGTGCCAACCTACTCATCAGGAGCAGCTCATGGAGATTCACCTGGCTTAAAGCCATTCAACCAGGCTGAATATGACGCTGGCGTGGATATTCAGCTCAACGGTCACGATCACGACTACCAGCGCTTCTACCCGATCAACCCCAATGGTGTTAAGGACAATGCAAGTGGGATCACCACATTTATCGATGGTATTGGTGGTCAGGATGATCGTGTTGGTTCTCAACAATCGATTGCCCAGGCAGCCTCAGCCGTTTACATGGATACTTTCCCACCTGGGTCTGGTCATGCTATTGGTGTGGTGCAGTTCGCCCTGCATGCCACTTCAGCGGATTACAAATTGTACGACGCCAATGATGGCTCAATCCTCGATCAAGGTACGGTGGTCTGTCACTAAGGATCAATTTGTGGTGTGGGTGATGCGGTAGTATAGTACATACCATAAAAAATTAGTCATGCGACTGGCATCGATTCTTGATAATGTAGAGACGCCTCTAGGGGGCGTCTTTACATAAGGCAACGTATGGGATAGATGGGCATAGGGGTTGAACTCTGTTGCTGCTGATTGAATTCCTACCCTCCGGTCAAAATCTGACCGGACAGGTGCGCGGCTACATAGCCGGCGATTCTTGCTCACTGCCGGGATCAGCGATCCCGGCTACAAAACCATTCTTAATTACCTCATCGCTGTTCCGCGGTATAATCGCGCTCTGCATTTGAGGAAATTACGCAGATTCGCTATTTATTACTAAAACATTTGTGCTATAATTAGAATGTGTTCCTATATATTTTTAAAATAAGACATTCGTATACCGGTTGATCTTTACCGGTAACAGTGCATTCGATTAACTATATCAAGCTCACATTATTATTCCCTGCAAGGGGACTTAAAACAATCATCGAACGGAAATACATAAGGGATTATGACCGCTAATGTCATTCGGGTGGTTGGCGCCCGCGTCCATAACTTAAAAAACATCACTGTCGAGATCCCACGCGATAAGCTGGTGGTGATCACCGGGCTGTCGGGCAGCGGGAAATCCTCGCTCGCCTTTGACACCATCTTTGCCGAGGGTCAGCGCCGCTACGTTGAGTCGCTGTCGGCGTATGCGCGCCAGTTCCTGGGTCAGATGGAAAAGCCCGACGTGGATTACATCGAGGGCTTATCTCCGGCGGTCTCCATCGACCAAAAGGGCGTGTCGCATAACCCCAGGTCCACGGTCGGTACCGTGACCGAAATCTACGATTACCTGCGTTTGCTGTATGCGCGGGTGGGCATCCCACACTGCCCCGAATGCGGGCGCGAAGTCAGCAAGCAGTCGGCCCAGGAGATCGTGGATGCGGTGGCAGGTCTGCCTGATTCAAGCCGCCTGCTAATCCTCTCTCCGCTGGTGCGCGGGCGCAAAGGCACCCACCAGGCAGTGCTGGAGGAGATCCGTAAGACCGGTTTCGTGCGCGCCCGGGTGGATGGCACGGTGCATGAGCTGGATGAAGATATCCAGATGGACCGCTACAAGATCCACAACATCGAGGCGGTGGTAGACCGGGTGCTGTTGCACCACGACCCCGACCCGGAAGAGAATAAGGCCTTCGTCACCCGCCTGACCGATTCGATCGAGACGGCGCTGAAATTTGGGGACGGCTACCTGATCGTCCAGGATGTGACCGACGCAAAAGCCCCACGCGACCTGTATTTCTCCGAGCACCTAGCCTGCCCCGAGCATGGTTCCGTGCTGCCCGAAATCGAGCCGCGCACCTTTTCATTCAACACCCCGCACGGCGCCTGCCCTGATTGCCAGGGGTTGGGCGGCAAGTTGGAAATCGATGCCGACCTGCTCATCCCCGACCAAGACCTATCCCTGACGGACGGCGCCATCGCAAGCAGCGAGTGGAGCGGTCCCAAGGAGGAGGGCGGCTATTACTGGCAGAGCCTGGAAGCGGCGGCTAGATTTTATGACATCGATCTGCAGGCTCCGGTGCGCGAGATACCCAAGGAAAAACTGGACATCGTCCTGTACGGCACACGCGGCAAACCGATCCCCATCACCTACAAGCGCGACGATAACCATGAATATAGCTTCGACCGCGAGTTCGAGGGAGTTATCGGCAACCTGATGCGCCGCTTCAACGAGACCAACTCGGAATATATGCGTGAGAAGATTGGCGCCTTCATGAGCATGCGCACCTGCCCAACTTGCGGCGGCAAGCGCCTGCGCCGTGAAGCGATTGCGGTGACCGTGAATGATAAAAACATCGTCGAGGTCACCGAGTGGCCTATTTTGGAGACATTGAAATGGATTGAGCAGCTGTGTGGATCAGACACACCCCTCACTCAACGCCAGCAGACCATTGCCGAACGCATCTTGAAGGAAATCTCAGAACGGCTGGGGTTCCTGGTGGACGTCGGGCTGGATTACCTGACCCTGCGCCGCTCGGCGGGGTCACTCTCGGGGGGAGAAGCCCAGCGTATCCGCCTGGCAACCCAGATCGGCTCGCATCTGATGGGCGTGCTGTATGTTTTGGATGAGCCCTCCATCGGGCTGCACCCGCGCGATAACACCCGCCTGCTGCGCACCCTGAAGGGCTTGCGCGACCTGGGCAACTCGGTGATCGTGGTCGAACACGACTCTGAGACCATCCTTTCCGCCGATTGGGTGCTCGACCTGGGACCTGGGGCGGGCGAGCACGGCGGGAAAGTGGTGGCGGAAGGCACGGTTGATAACATCCTGGCGAATCCCGATTCGCTCACCGGGGCATATCTCTCCGGGCGCCTGCAGGTGGATATCCCGCGTGAGCGCCGCACCGGCAACGGGCGCAAGCTGACCATCATCGGGGCACGCGAGAATAACCTTAAGAACCTCAAAGTCAATATTCCTCTTGGCAAATTCGTGTGCATCACCGGGGTGTCTGGCTCGGGTAAGTCTACCTTGATGATCGAGATCCTGTACAAAGCCCTGGCAGCTAAACTGCAGGGCGCTCACACCCTGCCCGGAGATTTTGATCGCATCGATGGCATCGAATACGTGGACAAGGTGATCAACATTGACCAGTCGCCCATCGGACGCACCCCGCGGTCCAACCCGGGCACCTATACCGGCCTGTTCGACCAGATCCGCACCCTATTCGCCGAGCTGCCTGAGAGTAAGATGCGCGGCTACAAGCCGGGGCGCTTCTCATTCAACGTGCATGGCGGGCGCTGTGAAGCCTGCCAGGGGCAGGGACAATTACGCATCGAGATGCAGTTTCTGCCAGACGTGTACGTGCCTTGCGATGTATGCCATGGGGCACGCTTCAACCGCGAGACCTTGCAGGTGAGATTCAAGAATTTGAACATCGCCGAAGTTCTGGACCTGACCGTGGACCGCGCTCTGGAGGTGTTCGAAGCCTTTCCAAACATGCTTTCCCGATTGCAGACTCTGCAGGATGTCGGCCTGGGATACGTCCGCATCGGTCAGCCTGCCCCCACCCTATCGGGTGGTGAAGCCCAACGGGTGAAGCTGGCGCGCGAGCTTTCCAAGCGAGCCACCGGACGCACGCTATACGTATTGGATGAGCCATCGGTGGGTCTGCATGCTGCCGATGTACATAAACTGATCGAGGTGCTACAGCGCCTGGTGGATGCCGGCAATAGCGTGCTGATCATCGAGCACAACCTGGATATCATCAAGGTGGCTGACCACATCATCGACCTGGGACCGGAAGGCGGAGATGGGGGTGGCGAGCTGATCGCCGAAGGCTCACCCGAAGAGATCTGTGAAGTCGAGGCATCCTATACTGCCAAATTCCTGCGCCCCTACGTGTGCAAGGATGAAAACTCCGCCCCAATCAGAGTGTTAGGATAGCTATATTCTGTAACTTATTATCCGTGTAATTCCCCCCACTCATCCATTAATACTTCCAGCTCCTGCTGCACCCTCACGTACTCAGTCCCCAGCTTCTGCACTTTGGCGGCATCCGCGGGCGGGTTTTCGAGTCGATGACCCAGGGCTGCCAGGTCATCTTCCAGCTGGTCGATCAAAGCTTCCACTTCCTTCAGCCGAGCTCGCTTGCGCCGGTCTTCAGCTGATGCCACAGGCTTCCTTGGCAGCTCCTTCTCTACAGAGCTGTTCCCTTTGGCGTCTCTCTCTGCCAACTGTTCGGCCTCCAGCTGCTGGTGGTACTGGCTGTAGCTGCCCTTGAATGTGCGCATGATGCCCTTGGCCTCATCAATCTCCCAGATCTGGGTTGCCAGCGCGTCGATCAGGTAGCGGTCATGTGAAACGAGCAGGATGGTGCCCTGGAATTGGTCCAGCACTTCCTGCAGGATCTCCTGGGAGGGGATGTCCAGGTGGTTGGTGGGTTCATCCAATAGGAGCAGGTTGGCGCCTGATAAAGCCAGCTTGGCCAGCGCCAGCCGGCCGCGCTCGCCCCCTGAAAGCACCTCCACCTGCTTGAAGACGTCCTCACCGGTGAAGAGGAATTTCGCCAGGTAATTGCGGATGTCTGCCAACAGCATTTTGGGCGCAACAGCATCGATCTCCTGCACGAGGGTGCGCTCGGGGTGTAGATCCTCGTGCGCCTGGGCAAAATAGCCGACGTTCAAGCTGGCGCCCAGCTCCACGTCGCCTGCCAGGGGAGTGATCTTCTCCAGGATGGTCTTGAGGAAGGTCGTCTTGCCGGCACCGTTTGGACCGATCAAGGCAGTGCACTGCAGGCGCCTGAGCTCAATATCGCCGGTATAAAACAAGGGTTTCCCTGGGTAGCCTATCTGCAGGTCATGTGTGCGTAAGACGATCTCACCGCTGCGCTGGTCGGTATGCAAGCGTAGGTGCAGACAGGGAGGCCGGTTGCTGGGTTCACGCAGGGCATTAATGCGGCGCTCGGCTTCCTCGGGGCTGAGCATGCTGGTGGTGGTGTCTACGCTTCTGCTCAACTCGGCCCATTTCGTGCTGATGGCAGCTTGCATGCCCACCTGCTCAATCGCCTGTAGGTGACGTGTAAGCCGGCGCAGGCGACCGCGTGCCTGGGATACATTCTGCCCGGAGATATTCTTCTTGATGTAATCCAGGTCTCGATCTAGCTTTTCTTTTTCGGCTTCGAACACCTCCCGCCGGCGCTCCCAGCGCTCAGTACGCTGGTCCACATAGGCAGAATAGTTGCCGTGATAGACCTCGAAACCCGAACGGGTCATCTCCCAAATGGTATCCACCACCTGGTCGAGGAAATAACGGTCATGTGAGACGATCAGGGTGGCGCCTTTCCACTGGCGAAGGTAATCTTCCAACCATTCCACGGCGGCGATGTCGAGGTGGTTGGTGGGCTCGTCGAGGATCAGCAGGTCAGGTTCGGATAATAACATGCGTGCCAGCAGGGCACGGGTGCGCTCACCGCCGGACAAACGAGATAATGGAGCCTGATATTCATCGGGAGTGAACCCCAGGCCCGAAAGCACTTGCTGGATGCGCTGAGCGTAGGTATAGCCGCCGCGATGCTCAAACTCCGCCTGCAGACGACCATACTTCTCAAGCACCTGGTCAACCTGCTCCGGAAGAGCCATGGCATGCTCCAGGCGCTGCAGCTCAGCTTCCAGCTCGCGCAGCGGTTGGAATGGCACTAGACATTCCTCCCACAGGGTATGAGGAGATTCAAGCCCTGCCTCCTGAGCCAGGTGACCTATCGACAGGTTCTTCGCCTGGCTGACCATCCCGGCAGACGGTTCCTCCTCCCCGGCCAGGATGCGCAGGAGGGTCGTCTTCCCGATGCCGTTCGGTCCAATAATGGCTATGCGGGCATGATGCGGAATGCTGAGTGAAATGCCTGAAAAGATATCCCGGGCACCGAATGATTTGGCGAGGTCTTGAGCAGTGATCAACGACATAGTTCAAGCATACAAAAATGGAAATAACTTATGGAACCAGAATGAAGACCAATTCGTCCTTATACCAGCCCAAGCAGTGGCATTTTTCATGCAACAGCGTATGGTTATATGCACCATCCATTTCTAAGACAAATGGCACTGCCAACCTGGATGTATAATTATGCCACAACAATTCAGCACTTCACGTTTTCATATAGCTTCTACATGTTATAATCCGAATTCGATGGATGAATATAATCCCGTAGAAATCAACCAGAAACCATCCCATAGGCGAGGCGGCTCATCCCAATTTAAGATGAACCCAGTGCTGTGGGGGCTGTTGATCATCTTTCTGATCACGTTATCAGCCACGGTGTATCTAACCTATTCAGTGGTTCGCGGCGCAACAGCGGAGAGCTACAGCCAGAGGACTGAGGCGGTACTATCGTTAACTGAATCCCCAAACAACAACCAGCCTGAGGTTAACGTCAATGCCCCCCTCCAGGCACAGAGTGGTCCCACCCCCGTCCCGTGGGATGGCGCCAACCGGGTGAACATCCTGGTCATGGGGCTGGACTACCGTGATTGGGAAGGGGAAGGACCGTCGCGAACAGATAGCATGATGCTGCTCACACTTGACCCAGTCTCGCGCACTGCTGGTATGCTCTCCATCCCACGCGACCTATGGGTCAACGTGCCAGGTTTTGATTACGGCAAGATCAACACCGCTTATTTCCTGGGTGAATTGTACAACCTGCCAGGGGGTGGATCCGGGCTTGCCGAACAAACGGTGCAAGAGCTTCTGGGGGTTGATATCAATTATTACGCTCAGATTGATTTCTCGGCCTTCGAGAACTTCATCGATGAAATTGGTGGCATCGATGTGGAAGTACCCTATGAAATGACCGTGGACCCAATTGGCCCTGGCAATACAGTCACCCTCCAGCAGGGTATGCAGCACATGGATGGACCGGTCGCCCTGGCGTATGCCCGCAACCGGGATACTATTGGCTCAGACTTTGACCGTGCAGACCGGCAGCAGCAGGTGATCATGGCGATTTTCGACAAGCTCACCACATTGGGAAACCTCCCCAAGCTGATCGCGAATGCCCCAACGATCTATAACAATTTACGCTATGGCATCCACACCAACCTGAGCCTGAAGGAAATCATCTCGCTGGCATGGACCGTATCGCAGATCCCACGCGAAAATATCAAGCGCGGGATTATCGGCCCGAATGAAACTACGCGC
>JBGPBQ010000003.1:0-44842 GCA_041481345.1 Anaerolineae bacterium | reverse complement strand
GGTGAAGGACTTGATTGTCGTGCTCTCAGCCAGACCACCAGGCGTCAAATAAATTAGGCATTTTCAGAAATTATTGCAGAGTTGCTTAAAAAACATTAATTATTTTGAGCTTGCTTTTTAGATAAATATCATTATAATTGTCCACATTGTTGCTCGAGGGGAGTATGATAATAACAACAATGACATGGAATCGGATAGTTAGTGGGGTAATGTATTCAGCTTAGGTCTACCCAGGAAGGGCACCAATTAATTAACTAATTATCCTCACATCGACTTTAAACCGTCAGTTATGTGGTTAAACATTGCATGGTGCCGAGAAAATATGGATTAGCTACCTACAGGAGGAAACATGCTACCCAAAGCTTCTCTCACAGGGGCTGAACTTGAACTATCAACCAGCCTCTCTTCAAAAGTTTTAGATCTTTCAATCATAATCCCGACGCGTAATGAGGTCGGAAATATCAATCCACTATTAACCAGGATTAATCAGGCGCTCAGCGGTATTCATGCCGAGGTGCTCTTCGTAGATGATTCAACGGACGAAACTCCGCAAATGATTGAGGCTGCCATCCCGCTTTTCCCCAACCTGATTATTCGGCTGTTTCACCGGACTGCTGAAAAGCGCATTGGTGGCTTGGGAGGTGCCGTTTTCCTCGGCCTTAAGAATGCACGTTCAGAATATGCCTGCGTCATGGATGGAGATCTCCAACATCCACCTGAACTCCTTCCCGCCCTGTTGCGAACCGCTTTGGAAAAGAACGTAGATTTGGTCGCTGCTACCCGCCGTGTTGAAAACAGCCAGGTAACTGGTCTAAATGCAGCTCGCAACCTCATCAGCCGCGGTCTAGACCTGGTAGCGCGTGCTTTTTTTCCGCGCCGCTTGCATGGTGTGAGTGACCCACTGTCTGGTTTTTTCCTGGTGCGGATCAAAGCTTTAGACCTGTCCACACTCCAACCCAATGGGTTCAAAATCCTACTAGAGATCCTAGTACGTAATCCAAAGTTGCACAAAGCAGAGGTTCCTTTCCACTTCGGAGAGCGTCTGTCTGGTAAGAGTAAAGCCTCCACAGTCGAAGCATACAACTATCTCAAGTCGTTATGGACATTGAAATTCGGTAGCGGCTCGCTTCGCCTGGCGGGTTTTGTCCTGGTCGGTGCGAGTGGGATATTCATCAATTCCCTCGTCTTGTACCTGGTGACAGCCAGGCTGAATATTTACTATCTGGTCTCAGTTGTCATCGCTACAGTCGCTTCAACTGTCTGGAATTTCGGTCTGACAGAGTTTTGGGTTTATCGCGCTGCCCATCATCCCGATGGTCGTTTACGCCGGTTCGCCTTATTTTCCGTCATGAACCTGGCAGCATTGGCATTACGCAGTCCAATCATTATTGTCTTGACCTCATTGTTCAATGTCCACTATGTCGTCTCAAACCTGATTTCATTGGTCCTGCTGACTGGTCTGCGGTTCTTGACCGCTGACAACATGATCTGGGGACAAATGACCGCCGCATCTACCGCCAGGAGAGTATATTCTTACAGTATCCATGACCTAGTAACAGTGGTCTCAGAAGGGGAGCTGCCTGAGTTGGAACCGTTCCGTGTACAACAGGAAATTGACCAACCGACAATCCGCGTCAAAATAGGCATCCCGCCCTCGCCGAAATCGAACGGAGCGAAGGATCCCAACTATCTCCGCTTCCGAGAAATCTTCGGGCATGTTGGTTTCGAAGTCGGTATCTGGATGGGTGAGCAGGTGAATGTAGTTGCCTCGCCTCTACTACGCTTATCACCCCATGTCTTGTATACCAACGTGGTCGAGCCAATCTTACGCTGGACATTTGTTACAAAAGGATACGCTCTGGTTCATGGAGCTACGATTGCATTTGGTACAGAGGCTTTCATTATCACGGCGCGCACCGACACCGGTAAAACGACCACCTTGCTAAAAATCTTGAGCCACCAACGCCGCAACAGCGATCGTGCAGCCTTTTTATCCGATGACATGACCATCGTTTCACCTAATGGGATCGCCATGACCTATCCCAAGCCTTTGACCATTAGCGCTCACACCTTATCGGCGATCAATGTAGACACGTTGACCTTTAGGGAAAAGCTTGCCCTGCCGATCCAGAGTCGCATCCATTCCCGCACAGGTCGCAAAGTAGCAACATTAATCAACAAGACTCTTCTCCCAGCTGCCACTATCAACATGATGTTGCAGATGCTGGTTCCACCGCCTAAATACTTTGTGAGCAAGCTCCTCCCTGAAGTCAAGCTCTCCAAAACGGCAGGTTTTATGGGTATGTTCATCATCGAGCGTAACGGCGAAGGGACAGTCGCGGTGAAAAATGATGAAGCATTGGAGATTTTGTTGAGTAACTGTGAGGATGCCTACGGCTTCCCACCGTACAATGACTTGAAGGAGTTCTTGTATAACCACAACGGGGTTGATTTACGCAAGCTCGAACAGAGTATTATTCGAGAGGCATTTGGGGGGCTTCCAGCTACCATGATCCGGTCGAAAAACTTGGATTGGTGGTGCCTGATACCGACCTTTATTGATGAACAAATCGCCAATGACTGTGCGTGCCCGACCAATCAAGCAGAGAGATCACCTCAGAGTATATCCTTACGTCCTTTATCCGGTGATTGATCTGCCAGGGGCCACCCTAACCAGCACAGCTCATCCCATTCTCCTTCAGACAGGTTATTCGTAACTGTCTGAAGGAGATGGAGAAAGTATTTTTAAACTATACTGTTTGTCAAATATTTTATGGTGTGAGAACGAAAAAGGCTTGCGATTATGGAAAATAACATTATGAATGTGAGTGAGAGGATTTATGAACGCGAAGCTGCGAAGCCTCGCACCTTGCCCATAATAAATGAATTTGTGATCAGCCGGGTTATCTTGGTGCTGGCCGTGGGAGCTGGGGTTTTTTTACGCATCTGGCAGATCAATGCCATGGGATACAACACAGATGAAGCCGTCTATGCTGGTCAGGCAGCCGCCATTGCCCGTATTGCCGGGTTAAAAGACATATTTTCGATCTTCCGTGCCCACCCCCTATTATTCCAATTTCTGCTCTCCATCGTTGACCGGGTTTATTTCAGCGATCTGGCAGGACGACTGTTGGCTGTGGGTTTCGGTTTGGCGACCGTCCTCGTCACATACGCACTTGGGAAAACCCTTTATGGAAGACTGCCTGGAGCCCTGGCAGCCATGTTCATGGCATTGATGCCGTACCATGTCATCGTTTCACGTCAAGTGCTCCTGGATGGCCCAATGGCGTTCTTCGCTACGCTGACGCTCTACATGCTGGCCAGGTTTGGTAAAACCCATCGGGCAGTGTGGCTGTATGCAGCCGGTGGGAGCATGGGCCTGACCTTTTTATCCAAGGAAACCAGCATCGTTATGTTGGGCAGCATTTTTGTGTTCCTGGCGCTCGCCTCAGAGATTCACACGCGCCTGCGAGATGTGATCTTGTCAGTTGTCGTGATGATCCTGGTCGTAGTACCTTTTCCCATCTCCCTGATCCTGGCTGGAAGTTCCACTACCGGTCGGAATTATCTTATCTGGCAGCTCTTCCGCCGGGCGAACCACCCATGGTCGTTTTATTTCACAGTGGTTCCCCCAGCTGTGGGTGTGCTGGTGATCATCGCCGCCTTAGCAGGTCTTTATTTTCTCAGGCGTGAATTCACCTGGCGTGAAAAACTTTTGCTGGCGTGGATTATCGTGCCGCTGGCTTTCTTTGAAATTTGGCCGGTTAAGGGGTACCAATATCTCCTGCCGATCGCTCCACCGCTGGCATTGTTAGCCGGCCGGACTTTAGGCAGGTGGATTCAATTGGCAAAAGGGAAACGCTTTGTATCACCGATAAAAACCTTGTTCAACCATCCGGCAGTTTACTGGCTGATGACCGGCGTGGTGGTCTTTTCATTAAGCTTCACTTCCTGGCAACAAATCCAACCTGAAACCTCGGCCACCTTTCTGGCAGGTACCGGTGGTGTGCCGGGTGGAAGAGAGGTTGGCGTCTGGATCCAGGCACACGTCCCACTCAAAGCCCGCTTCATGACCATCGGCCCATCCATGGCGAACATCATCGAGTTTTACGGGGCGCATCCCGCTTATGGTTTGGCCGTCAGTGCGAATCCACTGCACCGTAACCCTTCATATGACCCCATCACTAACCCCGACCTGCAGATCCGCAACTCAGAGATGCAGTACCTGGTGTGGGATTCGTTCTCGGCCGCCCGATCGCCGTTTTTTGCAGATAAGCTGATGGGGTATGTCAATAAATATAACGGTAGGGCGGTATATACGGAGACCATCCCCGTCAAAGATAAAGATGGTAATTCCATAGTTAAACCTGTCATCATCATTTATGAGGTATACCCATGGTGAAACGTACTTTTTTAGCTATTTTCTCTGTCATGGTTATCGCCGGTGCCCAATTCCTTCCAGTACAGGCAGCACCTTCCCAGCAGGGTCATCAACCTATAACACCCATCCAGCACCTGGTAGTTCTATTGCAGGAGAACCACACCTTTGATAACTATTTTGGTACTTACCCGGGGGCAGATGGTCTGCCGGCTGGCACGAAAATGCCGGTTGATCCTAACAATCCCTCTGCTGGCTATGTCACACCCTGGCACATTGGCAATTCCACGATCACCGACCTAAGCCATAACTCGCCAACCTTTCACGATCAATATGACAATGGCAAGATGGATGGTTTCGTCTCGGCATTGAATGCCCGCAACCAGGATGGTAAGCTGTCTATGGGCTATTATGATGGTACGGATATCCCCTACTACTGGAACCTGGCTGATAACTATGTGCTCTTCGACCAGTTCTTTAGCTCTGCCCAGGATGGCAGCTTTGCAAACCACATGTATTGGGTGGCTGCTATCCCACCGATAGCTGCCAAAGGTCAAAAACTATCCGATGTGCTTGCGAATGTTCCCACAATTTTCGACAGCCTCCAGGCCGCGGGCGTCTCGTGGAAATTCTACGTGCAAAACTACGACCCAACGATCACCTACCGTGACGAGTCTAGCAGCGGCAACAAGGCTTCACAGGTCATCTGGGTACCGCTGCTCAACTTCGACCGTTTTATTGATGACCCAACCTTATCCAGCCATATTGTCGATCTCAGTCAGTATTTCATCGATTTGAATAATGGGACGCTGCCTGCGGTGTCGTATATCGTCCCATCAGGCGCCAGCGAGCATCCACCAAGCAACCTGATGAGTGGACAACGCTTCGTAAAATCTATCATCCAGGAGCTGATGCGCTCAACTTCATGGGATAACTCAGCGTTTCTTCTTTCTTATGACGATTGGGGCGGCTGGTACGACCACGTCAAGCCCATCCAGGTTGACCAGTTTGGTTATGGGCCGCGTGTCCCGGCAATCCTGGTCAGCCCGTATGCAAAAAGTGGCTACACCGATCACACCATGCTGGATTTTACCTCGATCCTTAAGTTCATCGAGCATAACTGGAACATAGCACCTTTGGCAGGCCGGGATACCAAAGCGAACAATTTCATATCAGCTTTCGATTTTAACCAATCACCGCGCTTACCTAACTTCCTCCCGTTAGCCCGTATTACCGTAATCCCGCCTAAAAAGAACCCAACCACCGTGATCTACCTCGGGTATGGAGGAGCATTATTCCTGGCTGTATCGTTCTTCAGTCTGGCTAATTTCCGCCCTCGCCGTTCAAAAGCGCGTGACTCCAAAAAGGAAGAAAAATGATGAAGCGGTTGTTTGCAGCGATAATCTTATCCATCCTATTCATGCTTGGCATGCAGAGGGTTTTAGTTAATCCGGTGTATGCCAGCGCGCTGAGTGTGGGTAGCTTTTCACCAAGTGTTATTTCACACAGGTTAAGCTTGAGTGGTAATGACTACCCTTCTCTCAGCGTGGATAATTTTATTGTCCAGCCGTCCGCTCGAATCATTGCACCTGCGGCTGGCCTATTGGGTACAATAAGTCCGCATGAGGTAGCCATTAACCTGGTTGGTACCAATCAAATTCAGCTCAACGATCCGATCAATCTATCTGGGGTCCTCACCGATTTATCTACCCAGCAGGGGATTCCAGATAAAATGATCAATTTTTCCTCCTTTGGGGTAGTGCTGGGTCAGGCTCGTACCAGCGCCAGTGGGACCTATAAAATCCAGATCAATAAAAACTTGCCGGCAGGTAATTATAAGGTGATTGCTGCCTTCAAAGGCGCTCATCTGCTTGCGCCAGCTTCTTCCGCCATCTCCTTTGAGATCCTTCCGGCTACAGTCAAAGTCGCTACTGTGCCTGCAGTCGCCGGCATCACTTTCCAATTGGATGGACAGAAGTTTATTTCCGGGCAGGATGGCATGGCAAGCATCAATATTAATAAGGCGGGGGAGTATCGCCTGGATGTCTTGATCGATCAATATAACAACCCATCGCAGCAGGTTAAATTTGGACGCTGGACCGAAGAATCCTATCAACCATTCCGGAATATTGTGGTCCCCAATAACAGCGTTATCCAGGTGGGTCTGAACTTATATCATAAAGTCAGCCTGAAGTTTATCGACCTGGAGGGTTTCCCGGTTGACCCTTCCCGCATTACCGAGATATCGATCCGGAGCATCCAGGGAGATGTATTCACCATCAAGCCTGGAGATACCCCCTGGCTGCCTGCCAGCCGGACCGCACGTCGCCAGAATGGACTGGAGGAGACCAACCTGCTGTATTCGGTGAACAGCGTCACCATTGATGGATCGAACGTGGTAAATTCAGCCCAACAGCGCTTTTATGCCAAACCAGATGACACCTGGTCTATCTCTTTGCTCCTCTTCGCGATGCACATTACTACCCGGGATGCCCTGTTTGCTTCACCCACAGGAAAGTCGATCGAGGTTGTTTTTCCCAATGGGCAGAGTATATACTACCCGCTCGATCAATCCGGCAAGATGGATATCCACGCCCTGGCGCGCGGTATTTACCATGTCAACCTGATCGGCAGCAATGGGATGGGCACGAGTACGCCGGTGGCGCTATCTCGTAACCAGGTGGTTAATCTAAACGTCGTTACCAGGATGGACATGGCAGTGGTTGGTATTTTAGCAATAGGTGTTGCGTTGGGGCTGATTTTCTATGGTCGCCCTTGGCTGCTGGAGTACGTCTTTCGCAGGAAGCGCTACTCTTCCCGCCAAATGGGAAAGGATTTTGGTTCATGAACTCCAGCCAACGACATCTACCTGTTTGGGTATTGTCCCTTCTTGTACTACCATGGCTGCTTACTTCGTCGATAACCGTTAGTGCTCAAACTATCCTAGCCCCCAGTATAGCTCAGGCACAAGTTCCGTCAGCTCAAGCTAAAAATCCCGTCCCAGTCCTGGCGTATTATTACATTTGGTATGATTCCAATTCCTGGGGCCGCGCCAAGACCGATATACCTCTTCTGGGGACCTATACCAGTGATGACATGTCAGTGATGCGTAAGCACATCCGGGAGGCCAAGGCTGCCGGGATTGATGGATTTATCGTTAGCTGGAAGAGCACCGATGTGCTCAACCGTCGTCTGGACCAGTTAGCTCAGGTCGCCCAGCAGGAGGATTTCAAGCTGGCGATCATCTACCAGGGATTGGATTTTAGCCGGGACCCGCTCCCGGTGGACCAGGTTGCCAGTGACCTGGATGTCTTCATTCAGCGCTATGCCAGTCTGCCCGTCTTTCAGCTGTTCTCCAAACCGTTGGTAATCTGGTCAGGGACGTGGAAATTCAGCACGCAGGACATAGACAAGGTGACGAAGATCAGGCGGGATAAGCTTCTTTTGCTTGCCTCAGAGCGCGATCTTGCCGGATACACGCGCCTGGCAACCATGGTGGATGGCAACGCTTATTACTGGTCTTCAGTCAACCCCGCCACATATCCTGGATACGCAGAAAAGCTTATCCAAATGAGCCAGGCGGTGCATGATAATAACCAGCTGTGGATTGCCCCGGCTGCCCCAGGTTTTGACGCACGCTTGATCGGCGGCACCAGCATTGTCGACCGCAATAATGGTGAGACCTTCCGCACTGAGATCAACACTGCCATGGCTTCCTCGCCAGATGCCCTGGGAATCATCAGCTGGAATGAGTTCAGCGAAAATTCCTACATTGAGCCATCCCAAAAATTCGGCACCCAGTACCTGGATACCTTATCTCAGATCCAAGCCGCTTCTGCTCCGCAGATTATCGAGTTTGACTCCAGCATCCCAGTTCAGATATACCCCGAGGTGATTCCTCAATCGCGAGTCGTCGCCCTGGGTGGGCTCGCCTTACTCATCCTGATCACCTCGATCATCATCTTCCATCGCAAATGACCCTTAGCCGAATGAAATCCAATTGACTATTTGCCAGCTCTTAGCGCACCTTCCCATCTACCATATAATCTGCCTGGGAGCTGTGATCAGGCATCTGTCCACAACTATCTCTTCACATTCACTTAAGCAAAATCCCTAACTTCCGGTGTAAAATAACAGCCTGAGTCGTTGTTTATTTAACCAAATCCTGGAGGTCACATGATAAAAATGCTCTCGGGCGATGAAGCTGTTGCCCGCGGCGCCTGGGAAGCAGGTGTTGCCGTGGCTTCAGCCTATCCGGGCACTCCCAGCACCGAAATCCTGGAGGACCTGGTCCATTATCCCAATATTTACGCTGAGTGGGCGCCCAACGAGAAGGTAGCGGTGGATGTTGCCATCGGGGCTGCCTACGCCGGGCGGCGTGGATTGGCAGCCATGAAGCATGTGGGGCTCAATGTAGCCGCCGACTCCTTTATGTACGCCTCCATGACAGGCATGGAAGCCGGTCTCGTCATTGTGTCCGCCGATGACCCAGCCATGCACTCCAGCCAGAACGAGCAGGATAATCGCACCTTCGCCAAGTTCGCCCGCATCCCCTGCCTGGAGCCATCTGACAGCCAGGAAGCGAAAGACATGACCATCGCCGCATTTGGGCTGAGCGAGCGCTTTGATACGCCTGTGTTGCTGCGCCTGACCACCCGCATCTGCCACTCCACCAGTGCGGTGGAGCTGGGTGAACGCGTGGATGGGACGCCTGTTGAACCAAAACCCTTCCCGCGCAACCCGGCCAAATACGTGATGGTGCCCGGCAACGCCGTCAAGCGCCATCCAGTCATCGAGCAGCGCATCCTGGATATTGCCAAATTTGCTGAAAGTTTCCCCCTCAACCGCATTGAGATGGGCGAAACTGGCCTCGGGATCATCACCGCCGGGGTGGCTTACCAGTACGCCAAGGAAGTCTTCCCTACTGCCTCCATCCTGCGCCTGGGGATGACCTGGCCCCTACCGGAGCAGATGATCAGACGGTTCGCAGCCTCAGTAGAGAAGCTGATCGTCATCGAAGAGCTGGACCCGTTCATCGAGGAAGCTGTGCAGCTGATGGGCATCCCGGTCGAAGGGAAGAGCATTTTCCCGTTGACCGGCGAGCTTGACCCGCGTGTGGTGCGCGAATCGGCGATTCATTCAAGCCTGCTGCCCGCCTCCGCCCATGTGCCTCTGCCTGGAGTTGAGGTGGGTCCGCTGCCTGCCCGCCCACCCGTGCTGTGCCCCGGCTGCCCTCACCGGGGTGTGTTCTATGTGCTCAACAAGCTGAAGGTGCCGGTGAACGGCGATATCGGGTGCTACACCCTGGGGCTCATCCCGCCACTCAGCGCTATCCATTCCTGCGGCTGCATGGGAGCAGGGATCGCCGTGGCACATGGGGCGGTGAAAGCCGGCAGCCCCGAGCACCACGTAGCGGTCATCGGAGATTCGACCTTTTTCCACACCGGCATCCCGGCGTTGATCAACACCGTCTACAACCGCAGCCGGGTGATCACCATCATCATGGACAACCGCGTAACCGGCATGACTGGTCACCAGCAAAACCCGGGAACAGGGGTCACGTTGCAGGGTGAGACGACCACGCAGATCGAGCTCGAACCGTTGGTGCGCGCACTTGGTATAAAGCAGGTCAAAACCGTGCCAGCCTATCACGTGGCGGAGATTGAAGCCACACTGAAGGAGTTCCTGAAGCTGGACGAGCCGGCAGTGCTCATCACCCTTGAACCATGCGTGCTGCTGCCCGAGGTGCGCAAGACCTGGACACCACTGGAAGTGCTGGCGGAGCAATGCAATGGTTGTGCCCTGTGCTTCCGCATTGGCTGCCCGGCGATCTTGAAGAGCGATGAGCTGGATGCCCGCTTGCAGCGACCGAAGGCACTCATCGATGCTGCCCTGTGCACAGGCTGCGAGGTATGTGCTCAAATTTGCCCACAGGACGCGATCACCTTCCGTCAGGTTGAGATGAGTGAGGTTTAGGATGAGAGACGCGATCAATTTCCTGCTGGCAGGCGTCGGTGGGCAGGGTACCATCCTCGCCAGTAACGTGTTGGTTAACGTAGGCCTGGCGGCTGGGTATCAGGCTAAACAAGCTGAAGTACACGGCATGTCTCAGCGCGGCGGCAGTGTGACCAGCTTCGTACGCTGGGGTCGCACGGTTTATTCTCCTCTGGTGGGGGCTGGAGAGGTGGACGTCTTCCTGGCGTTCGAGAAAGCTGAGGCTCTGCGCAACCTGAACCAGCTGAGGATGGGTGCCCTGGCGCTGGTAAACCTGGCAGCCATCGAACCCGTCACAGTCACCACGGGCGGGCAATCCTACCCCGACGACGCGACCCTGCACCAAAAAATCTCCGAGGTTACCCGGGAAGTCATCTATGTGGACGGTGAAACCACAGCCCTGGGGTTGGGCAACGTCAGGGCTGCCAACGTGGTCCTGTTGGGGGCGCTCTCGGCGCTAATGGAACGGGAAGGTTTAACGGGTGCAGAGTTATCTGCTGATACCTGGCTGAAAGTGATCATTGCTAGGGTGCCACCAAAATACGCCGACCTCAACCGCCAGGCGTTCCAAGCCGGGCGCGAGGTAGTCTCAAGCTCAAGCTAGCAAGTTCGTTAGAAATTAAGTATCTACACGCACCCCACCCCCAGCCTATCCTTTGCATGCGGGGAATGGGTGAGTAGTTATGTTATTAACTACCAGGGAGCAGGCGTAAGATTAGCTAGCTCCTTTTAAATTAAGCAGCACTACTCCAGCGATGATCAGCACCAGCCCTGCCAGCTTGGGGATACTCATAGATTCGCGGAATGCTACAATGCCGATCGTGGCGATCAGAGCGGTGCCCAAACCCGACCAGATGGCATATGCGGTGCCGACTTCGATCTTTTTGAGTGCCAGCGCCATAAGGACGAAGCTGATGGCGTACATCACGAACATCAACACGGAGGGCATGAGGCGCGTCAGCCCCTGGGAAACCTTCATCATCGTTGTGCCCACCACTTCGGTGAGGATGGCAATCAGCAGGTAGATCCAATACAGCATGTGTAACCTCCATTGGCAAAGAGGAACGGCAGGGTCAAGGTGGTCTGGTTCCAGAGTTTTTAGTAATAAGCTCAAAAACCGGTGGCATCTGATTAGTTGTGTTCACAACCTGCGTGTGTTTTTATCCTATTCGGACACAGCGCATAGAAAGCGAGCCGCCCCAAAGTTTGTCGGCAAAGAAGCTAACCGGGTCAGCCCCGTCCTTCAGCCCCAGGATGTAGAGCAGGGGCAGGTAATGCTCGGCAGAGTTCACTGAGAGCAGGGCAGGCTTGCCATATTTTTCATAATGAATGATCGAGTCGTGGTCGTCCTCGAGGATCCACTGGGTGACTTTGGCATCATATTCAACTGCCCAGTCGAAAGCCTGATCTTCCCACACCATCAAACGCAGATTGTGCACGATGTTGCCGCTCCCGACGATCAGCACCCCTTCCTGGCGCAGCTGCTGCAGCTCGCGCCCCAGCTGGTAATGCCCGACCGGATCAATCGAACGGTCCAGGCTCAGCTGGACCACCGGCAAGCGTGCCTCGGGGTACATACGGCACAGCACTGACCAGGTCCCATGGTCCAGCCCCCACGAGTGATCGAGCTGGATTTTGGATGAGCGCATTAAATTAACGGTCCTGGCTGCCAGCTCAGGCGAGCCTGGGGCGGGGTACTGCTTCTCAAATAGCGGGCGTGGGAAGCCGTAGAAATCGTGGATGGTGCGAGGTGCCTCCATCGCAGTGACTTGAGTGCCCTGTGTCTCCCAATGAGCCGAGATGCACAGGATGGCTGTGGGTGTGGGGATGTGCCTGGCAGCTTCCTGCCAGGCAAGGGTAAATTCATTATCTTCGATGGCATTCATCGGGCTGCCGTGCCCAAGGAACAATACCGGCATGCGAGTGTTATCCAATGGTACCTCCGTGGTTTGATTGGCTCGATTTTGGATGCCTTAATTTACTACCAATTGGTACCAAAAGCAAGAAAAAGAATTAAACACAAAGGACACGAAGGTGCGCTAAGAATGCGCCCTCCGACGGAAAGGAATTTTTGGAATAAGACAAGCATTATCGAGAAATTCACTCGATAACCGATAATCGGGTAATCATACCGAGAAGATCACTCGATATCCTACCGAGAAGATCACTCGATATCCTATCGAGAAGGTCACTCGATATCCTATCGAGAAGGTCACTCGATATCCTATCGAGAAGGTCACTCGATATCCGGCAATCACCAGTGATACAACAGGCTTTACAAGTTGATAAAACAATCTTAACCGAACATCGGTCGGCTGATATAATCACGCTATGAACCCTTCCTACAAAATCATCCTCAACCCAACCGCCGGGAATGGCAACGGTAAGAATGCACTGCCGCAGATCGAACAGCTCTTCACCCAATACAACCTGAGCTACGGCCTTGTGCGCACCGAACGCCCAGGGCACGGTATCGAATTGACCCGCCAGGCGTTGAAGGAAGGCTGCGAGGTGGTGATTGCAGCGGGCGGTGATGGCACCGTTAACGAGGTGGTGAATGGGTTGATGGAATCCAGGCTGGAAGGGGCAGTCATCCCTCCCCTGGGAGTGCTGTGCGTCGGACGAGGGAATGATTTTGCTGGCAGCATGGGCATCCCCGAGGACCTCGAAGGTGGGGTCCAGGCTTTGAAGGCTAATTTCAGGCGCACCGTGGACGTTGGGCGCGTGACGGGGGGCAACTACCCGCAGGGCAGGTATTTTGCCAATTGCGTGGGCGTGGGTTTCGATGCCATCACCACCATCGAGGTGCACAAGCTGCCGCGCTGGGGCGGCTATCTGGCGTTTATGGCGGCTGTGCTCAAGACTGTTTTCCTCTATAATAAAGCTCCTCTGGCACGTATTGAGTATGACGGTAAAGAGATCACCCAGCGCTCGCTGCTGATCTCGATCATGAACGGGCGCCGGCTGGGCGGAGGGTTCATCATGGCGCCCAATTCTGTGCCCGATGATGGTATGTTTGACTTGTGCATCGCTGAGCAGATGAGCTCATTTGAAGTGATCAAGATGATCCCGCATTTCACGCGTGGCGACCAAGCCACCCAGCCTACGATAAAGACCGGGCGGGCTGCCAGGATCAACATCACTGCCCAGGATGGTCCGCTACCCGCCCAAACAGATGGCGAGATCATCTGCGTGGATGGCAGCCGCCTGGAGGTGGAAGTGTTGCCGCGCCAGCTGGAGATTATCTGCAAGCCACAGCAGGCAAATGCGTGAGCGTAGCGCATTGGCTGGTCGTAAACGTATCGAAGGGGCTCACCGGCCTGATCTGCCGCATCGACGATAAAGAGCTGGAGCGCGTCCCACGGCAGGGACCGCTGATCATCTACACCAACCACGTCAATATCCTCGAAATCCCGATCACATACACCCACCTGCAACCGCGCAGGGTGCGCGGGATGCTGCTCGCTGAACGTTGGAAAATCCCCATACTTAATTGGACTCTGGATGTGACCAGGACAATCCCCTTGCACCGAGGCGAGGCGGATTTTTCCGCCATCCGCACCGGCCTGGAAGCACTCGAGAGGGGCGAGATGCTGATCATTGCACCCGAAGGCACGCGCAGTCACGATGGGAAGCTGCAGCCTGCTCACCCGGGGGTGGTGTTGCTGGCGCTGCACAGCGGGGCTCCCCTGCTGCCGGTGGGATTTTACGGGGCTGAGAACTACACCGAGAACCTGCGCAGGCTGAAGCGCACCGATTTTCACCTGCGGGTGGGGACACCTTTTCACCTGGAAACCCGTGGGGAAAAAGTGACGCGTGAGGTGAGGCAGGCGATGGTGGAGGAAATGATGTACCAGCTGGCGTTGGTGCTGCCGCCGGAGTACCGCGGGGTTTATGCTGATGGAGCGAATGCCAGCACGAGGTATATTGATTTATAGTTGGGGCGAAGCATCAGCTAGGTAGCAATATGGATAATTGCTTCTGTTCTAAATGATGCTTCGCCCTTATAGAATCTGTAGCCAGGATCGTCGATCCCGGCATTTTTTAGTGCGGGATCCCAGAGTGCGGTGTGTTTCCCGCCTATTCAGCGGTTTCATTGGATATGCCAATATAAAGCTGTACCGGGCAGAGCGCAACTTTAACCGGTGTTTTACCGTATATATGCTGTAATATAGATATTTCCCCGAGGTGAATACCATGACTACAGAACCTACCCCCATTCAAATCATACGCGAAAAACCAAAAGTGATTTACCGCAATGGCGCCGGTGGCGCAGTTTATGGATTGGGCCTGATCGGTGCGTGGGTATATTTCATCGGCCACGCTGCCACGTTCTGGCTGGGTGTTTTAGGATTTTTAAAGGGCATTGTCTGGCCAGCGCTGCTGATTTTTGAGGCGCTTAAATATCTGCATATGTAGAGGCACACACAACAATATATCTGAGATATCAGGGTTGGTAGGAGGAAGGTTGGGTTGGGCACGAACCCTCGACCCAATCTCATGATATATATCGCTCACATTGAGCATATTTTGACGCTTGTAAAGAACACAGCGCGTCGCTTCGTCGCAAGATACGTTCCTTGATATCCGGTAACCGGGATTGGGGATCCCGGTCTTTGTGTGAAAGCAGAGCGCGCTGATAACCTAGTGGAATATTTATAGAAAGAACCCCACAAAGTACACAAAAGGCTACAAAATTTTTTGGCTCTTTAACAGTTTCAAGGAGCTACTAATGTAGCCACCAACGAATGAAGCAGGGCTTTGCCCCGCTGGCGAATATTATGGACGAACTAGAAGAAACCCAAGTACCAGGGCAACTTCTCCTGAGAAACGCCGCGATGCGGTCGCAACCACGAACGTAGCAAGGACCAAAAGCCCTCCAGGGTGTTGACATGTACTTCGCAGAAGCCATCGCCATCTTCGTCTCGGGCAAACTCGCCAGCGCCATGGTTGACGGATTTGTGGGCATAGCCCCAGACGGGTAAGCGGTCATAGATGTCATACTCATCGGTGTAGATCAAGCTACCGGGAACAACCGTTTCTTGGATCAAGGGTTGGATCGTCACCTGCTGGACATTAGGGAGCATCTGGATGACCACTTCTCCGTTACGCTGTAACATGCCCAACACCGGCGGTTTTTCGTCGGCCAGCGTCCCCCGCCCGCGTTTGCCGCGCAGCTTTCTGCGTCTACCTGCTCGTCCCAAGCGAGCCACGACTGCGGGATGGCCTTTGTGGCCAGCAGTAATGTACACTTCGTCAGCTTCGATCTCGCCCTTTAGGGTGACGGGCTTTTTTTTGCCACGATCCCTTCCCGCAATTGGCTGGTCATCGCTTGCACTTCACTGGCAGATAAGTCCAGCTCGGCGGCTATCTGTTGATTGGAAAGGTTCAAGCCCATGAAGTACAGGCACAAGATCCAGGTCTTCAGAGGCTGGTGATGGCCTTCAAAGATGGTTCCGGTCAAATCATCAAACTGCTTGCCACACACCTGGCAGTGATAGCGCTGCCGGTGAGCTTGATGCGTATGAAAACCACGCTTGTTGATTAGCTTGGCGTTGCAATACGGGCAGCCCACCCCTTTGGCCCAGCGCATCTGGCGCACTTCTTCATAGCATTTCTGCTCGTCTATCAAGTCATCAATATGGAGTAACATGCTCTTATATTACCAGCTTGCTTCTCCTGTGACTACCTCCTTGATTTTATTAAAGAGCCAACTTTATTTCTCAGGAGTATTCAGCGTATCCAGAAACAATTGCTCAAAGCGTTCAGCCTCAACGTCCACAGCCACACGAACGGGGGCGCCGCTCTCGCTCGCTTGCGTGCGCCCGCTTTGATTGCTTTCCTCTTCGATGACGGTAAGGTTCCGGGTTTCGAAAGCTGCCAGCGAGTTATCGGTAAGGATCGCGGCTGCAAGTGGATCCCAAAAATAGTACCCTCCAGACTGAACGAAATCGTAGTATTGTGATTGTGACAACACCTCGAAGACAAACATGGCTTCAGGCGTTTTACGATCTTTCTTGAGGCGTTCAATAAAATTCGTAGTAACGGGAACGTGATTGGTCGCGTCCAGCGGGACGAGGGTAACCGGCACGCCGGACTGGAGAACGATGGCAGCTGCGCGCGGGTCCACATAAATATTCCAATCAGCCACCGAGTTGTCGATGCCCGCGTGGGAAATCCCCACATTGCCGGGTACATCCACCGCGCCGCCCACCATATAGACCATCTCTATGTTTTCCTTGATTTCAGGAGCAGATTGCAGCGCCTCAGCCAGATTGGTGAGCGGACCAAGCGTGATGATCGTCACTTTGTCGGGCATTGATATGATTTTGGCTGTGAGCAAATCTACAGCAGATTGAGGCGTAACAGAAGCAGGATTGCTTTGAAGGGTAAGTCCGGCTAAGGCATCCACCCTGGTGCGCCAATCCGGTGGAAAGGCATGATCTCCTTGCAAGGGAGTGGTACGCCCGCAACTGACAGGAATATCTGGTTGTCCAGCCAAAGCAGTCAGACTCATGGCATTTTTAATACCCGGCTCGCAGTGCGCTTCGCCTGTCCCTGAAACTGTGATCGCTGCTACGCTTACATCTGGACGATTAAGCAGGTACAGGATTGCCATCCAATCGTCAGCCGCCATATCCGTGTCAATGATGACGGGACGCACTGTACCCGTGAAAGGTGTAGGGGTTAGATGAGGCGTTGGCTGAATTCCGCAAGCCGTAAGAACAAGCGTCAGGCTAAAGGCGAGAATTTTTCGGAACATCATACTTAGACCTTTCTAAGTGAAGGTGAAAAGCCACAACATGGTCGCCTTGATTGATTGCATAAAGTATAGCACGGGGGTCTTCCCGCGTCATCAGATGGATTCCCAATCCTTCGGGAAGTTTATCCCGCTGGATTTGGGAATGTAGTTCAGGCGATTACTCCCTTTTCCTATTTTGGCGCGTTCTCGCATTGCTTCCGCGCGTGATGTGGCCGCTGATCACGAATCGAAGTGTAGTGCCATGATGATGTCGTCGTACCTTCCATCAAGTTTCCTGGCTCTCATTTGACCACCTCCTTGAAACCCTATAAGAGCCAATTTTTTTATAGATAGGACCGGTAGGGGCGCAGGGGAGGAATATAAACATGAATCAGTAGGGATTTCTCCCCTGCGCCCGTACAATGATAAGCATGAGGAGGCCGAAGCGAGCTGAAGTAGTAAGGGCGCAGTGACGCTTCGGTCGTAGAGCTGACCGGCCTCGTCGCACCCCTAAGAAAAGAAAACCACTAAGGACACCAGGGACACAAAGGAATAACACAAATATCTGTTTTGAATTACTTCCAGGCCAAAGGTAAGAATATCTGAAAGCCAATTCCCTGAAAACCAATGCCGTGTAGAATTGCGCCGCCATACCCAACTGCCCAACCGTCATTGATCGAAACCATTGCTACAGAAGTAAGGGTTACGGTTACTGGACTGGACACTTGGGTCCAGATATTGCCATCCCAATATCCTATATCACCTTCACCTCCTACCGCCCACGCATCATTGGTGGAAATGACAGCTAAGGAAGGCTTTCCCCTCACTGGGCTGTCCACTTGGGTCCATGCCATTCCGTCCCAATGTAGAAAAGTGTTTTGGTTAGAGACAGCAGACCAGGCATTGGTTGCATTTAGTGCAGTGACTTCTTCGAGAATACTTTGATAATTTCCAGGTGGATAAACAATGGTGGGATGAGCGACACTACTCCAGCTGCTGCCATCCCAGTGCATTATTGAACTTCGTAATTCCTTCGTAGGTTGAACCACCTCGGTTCCTACCGCCCAGCCATTGGTATCACTTATCATGTAAATAGATGATAGAAATACGTCAGAAATCTGATAGGTACTCCATATACTGCCATCCCAATAAGCAATTGTGCCAAGTGCGTCGGTGGGAACACACGGGGGCCCAACCGAGCATACAATAATTCCGCCAGCGATCCACGCACTCGTGTCATTCGGAACCGAGACATCCGTCATATAGAACGGCCATGGAATCGATGGCTTCGGAACAGACTGCCACCCAATACCATTCCAACGTAATAGGATGCCATTACCAGGGGGGATATTATCCGCCCCTACTGCCCATCCATTATTCTCTGATGACATGGACACTGAGAATAGTGTCATTGTCAAGGGAAGGTTGGAGGATACCCACACCGATCCATCGTAATGAAGCAATGCACCATTTTCTCCAGCTGCCCAGCCATCGTTAGCTGAGACCATTGCGATAGAGTTGAGCGTGTCGGTCACCGGACTAGACACCTTAGTCCAGCTTATATTTTGAAAGCTTGCAGCTGCGGTGTCTCCTTTTACACCTTCAGAGTTAGACACACTCAAACCGGATAAAACCAGAATAATTGTCGCAAGTAGAAACACTATTGGCAGGCGGCATAATCGGTTGTTCATACTGCTATCCCTCCTTGAGGCAATCGATGTCCACTCATGTGATTGGGCAGCAAAACCATCCGCTTAACTTTTTGTTGGAATTGGCGGGCAACCCAACGATTGGTATCTGGATGATATCCAGGGAATTATTGAATACCTATTTTTCCCTGGAAGAAAATATGCATGATGCGTTGGGATAACCCCATATTTATCCTTCTATCCAATTCATTGCTACTACCCTGACTCTACAAATGGTATACATTCCTATAACGAATACTAATTTTTCGGTATATTCAGTATATATGCAATTTAAATTATTGCAACTACTTTTTCACAATTCGCCCGGTAAATCCTCGGGCTGGTAATGACACGGTTTTGAAAGAGGAAAGCAAAGTTTACTAGTAAACTCTGGGAGGGTTAACGTAAGTACTTCTTTTTTCCCCTGGTGTCAGTGATCCTGAAAGGCACCACATGGGCGCACGGGGTGCAGGCTACCGTGCTGCCTGCCCATCCGCTAAAGATCGCACGTCCTTTCTACACCCGCCTCTCGGTTGAGAGGCAGGCTTTTTGATTCTATCCAAAAAAGGAGGTAACCATGCTCAAAGTCCGTATCCTCTCGAGGTGCTTACGTTGCAACGGGGAAGTCTACCTACCCATTGATGAGGACGAGGATTGCCAGGATCGGTCGGGGTGATTAATAGTTTTCGGCAGGTCAAGATTAATGTGCTTCCCACTGTACCTGAGAAATAAGAGCTTTACTAAAAGGTCCTTTGAAATAACCGACAAATTAGTGGCTTGGCTTGGTGCTTTATTCTATCCGGCTCCCACTTTTTCTCTATCCTCACTTACACAATCTAACTGAGGATAAGATAACCCATATACCCATCTAACAAGATACAGAAAGCTGCAATAGTGATCATAATCACGTTGACAATCCGGGTAGCCGATTGTCTCTCTGTACGTCTCTTTAGCAGACCAATGCCACCTGCTCCGAGAGGTATTAGGGACAGTATACCCAGAATGCGAAAATCCAACGGATAGGCACGGGATGTTAGCCATGGGAAACAGAAGAAGAATACTGTTGCCAAGAGAAACGACGTCGCAATTACTGTGAAGCCAAAGCTGCGACCCTTTTGAGCTACCCATGTCCTCTTATTGCCTGATCGGTCCGATTCCATATCCGGTATCTCTACAGTAAGAATGAATGCTAAGCCATATAGCATCAGGGGTACGAGAAAAAGCAATCCATCCAGATTCATCTGCCCACTTGTAACCAGATATCCAAGTCCCGGGATCAGTAGGCCAATGGAAAAGGTCATCGCCAATTCCCCTAAACCGCGATAAGCAAGCCTTAAAGGTGGCGCAGAGTAAAACCAGCCTAATAAGTTGCCCAATATAACAAAACCCAAGAACCAGATCGGAAACGTATACACTATTTGAAACACAATTCCAAGTGCCAGGGAGCACAAGATCAGGGTTATCGCAGTCCATAGGGCAGGTTTTCTCAACTCGGGGTGATCCACCAGCACACCACTGCCTCCGGTGAAGAAAGTGGGTTTGCCATACTTGTCGACATCCACGTCAAAGTAGTCATTGCTGTAGGAAATGGAAAGATGGGCCGGTAGAAGGACCAGGTAACCAAGGAGTATCCGCGAAAGGGAAAAAGGCGCTCCTAATAATAATGCCCAGAGAGCCCCAAAGGCGAATAGACCCATTCCGCAAAGTAAAAATTGTGGACGAGCCACCTGAAATAGTTTAGTAATTGAAACGCTTCTCATTCATGATTACCAGAAACCAATTTATCTCCAACAGAGTACTGCCCAAATCGATGAACCGTAATCCCGTTTTTGCCAGAAAAACCTACTATCCAGTTCACCAATTTAAACAAGAAGCAGTAATTCTATCTCGATTGTCTACTGGACGAACGAATCAATTAGTTGTGACTTAGTGGCTAAACAGCTTATGAACCTTTGCAGCTTGAAAGCTTGACTCAGCAGTAGCGAAACTGGCGATACTCATTACCAATTATCGCTCGAAATCTAAGGATGTAATGCGAACCTCCAGCCATTAGCTAGGGGTTGGGTGGCATTATTAGAACGAGATTGGGGTTGGAACGATATCAGAGGGCGCGTATGCGATTGTTCTTCGCATTGTGCTCGACCTCTGCCAGCCCTAAAGCTTCCATCAAAGGTGGTACGTACATGGCAAACCTTCCCCGCAGACCCTTCTTCAATCCATACCACCCGCCCACAGGGTTGTCCACCGAGCGGGCCCATGCCTCCACGGTTCCTTCCGCGGCTGGTTTCTGTTCGTCAGCACTACCGAGTAACATCCAATCGCCGTGCTTCTTGAGCATTGCATGCAGGTCTTCAATGCAACGCAGATGGTAACTGAGCTTGGTTGTCCCTACGATGCAAACTAAGGCGGGCGGGTTGGATGTTTCGTCACGATACATTTTGTACTCAGATGTGCCCGGCGGGGTTTGAAGAATCCAAGGATCGTTCGCAGTTCCTTTACCGGTAAATGTTGGTTGAGTCATTTCATACCTCCTTGAACCTATTGATCGTAGATTATATCAGTGATTAAAAACCGAATAACTAGAAGGCCCCGCCTGGCGTCCTTGATGAAAGAAGCAAAAGACCGGGATCAACGATCCCGGCTACATTCTTAATAATAAAATATTCTCTTATTATCTGTGTCAATCTGCGTTTATCTGCGGTTAATTAGATAATTTCAAATATTTAATGCTACAATCCTCGTGAAAGGAATGCAACCATGAAAATCGCGGTCATCGGCGGGGGGTCCACTTACACCCCAGAGCTGGTCAACGGATTCCTCGAGCGGATTGGCACACTGCCCGTCACTGAGCTGTGGCTGATGGATATCGACGCAGAACGCCTGAATATTGTGGGGGGGTTCGCTCAGCGCATGGTGCAGGCCAAAGGCGAGCCGTTCAAGGTTGTGCTGACGGGGGACCAGAAGGCTGCTGTTCAAAATGCCTCTTACGTCATCACCCAGCTGCGGGTGGGGCAGATGCCGGCACGCGTGGCAGACGAATACCTGGGACTCAGGCACGGATTGATCGGTCAGGAGACGACCGGCGTGGGGGGGATGGCCAAAGCCCTGCGCACCATCCCGGTGGTGCTGCAGATTGCGGCAGATATGCGTGAGCTGGGTGCCCCGGGCGCGTTGTTGGCCAACTTTACCAACCCGGCGGGCCTGGTCACCCAGGCGTTACAGACATATGCCCCGGAGGTACCCTCGGTGGGGGTTTGCAACGTAGCGGTCACCACCAAGATGGGCATCCTCACAGGGTTGAAGGAATTTAATGACATGGACGTCACCCCCGAGCGGACGGAGCTTAATACCCTCGGTTTGAACCATCTCTCCTGGCATCGCGGCTTCACGATTGATGGGGAGGATATCTGGCCGCAGGTGATTGAAGCCACACTTAACGAGCTGCGGTCTGAGGCAGAACCGGAGTGGGAGCCGCGCACGATCGAGATATTGGGAATGCTGCCCAATTATTACCTGCAGTACTTCTACCACACCGACCGCAAGCTGAAAGCACAGCACAGCTGGCCTCCCTCACGGGGGGAGGAAGTGATCAAAATCGAGAGAGACCTGCTCAGGGAATATGCCGACCCAGCCCTCAGCAGCCCCCCGGCAGACTTGATGCTGCGCGGTGGGGCCTACTATTCCACCGTCGCCACCCAGCTGCTCAACGCGCATTACAACGACCTGGGTGAGACTCATATCGTCAACACCGCACACGCTGGAGCCGTGAAAGGGTGGCCAGCGGAATGGGTGCTCGAGATGCCATGCAAAGTCGATAAAGAAGGCGTCCAGCCCCTAGCAGCTGAGCCGCTGCCTCCAGTTTGCTTCGGTCTGCTGGCACAGGTGAAGTCTTATGAGCTGCTCACGGTTGAAGCCGCGGTGCACGGAGACCGCAAAGCCGCCTACCAGGCACTACTGGCGCACCCGCTGGGACCCAAGGCAGACCAGGTGCAGGCGGTTTTGGATGATATGCTGGTGATCAACCGGCGATACCTGTCCCGGTTTTGGAAGGGTTAGGCTTATCTACTATTAGGATGAAAACAGAATTCACCATGACGAAACCCTCCGAACTATTGAACGAGATTTACGAACAGCCTGAAGCCATCCGAGGAATGCTGAAAGCAGAATCGGAGCGGGTGGAGTGGATCAGCCGGCAGCTATCGCCGCGCACGTTCTCCTACGCATTGTTAGCAGCGCGTGGCACGTCAGATAATGCCGCCCGATATGGGCAGTACATCCTGGGAGCGATCAACCGCCTGCCGGTGGCACTGGCGGCGCCGTCCCTGTTCACCCGCTACCACGCACCGCCCCGCCTGGAAGGGTCGCTCGTGATCGGCATCTCACAGTCGGGGCAGTCGCCGGATATCGTCAGTGTGATTGATGAAGGCCGACGCCAGGGAGTGCCAACCATCGCCATCACCAATGACCTCGACTCTCCGCTGGCACTGGCAGCTGAATTTAAGATTGCGCTGGGGGTGGGGAAGGAATGCAGCGTGGCGGCAACAAAGACCTACACCGCCCAGCTGACCGCTCTGGCGCTGTTGGCGCTGTGCCTGAAGGGCAGCCCCATCCAGCTCGACCTGCTGCAGGCCGTCCCCGAGGCCCTGGCACAAGCGCTGAAGTCAGAGCCGCAAGCGCAGGAAGCCGCCAGGATCCTGGCGGGGTCTGACCATACCATCTTTATCGGGCGGGGGTTCAATTATTCGACTGCCCATGAGATTTCGCTGAAGTGTAAGGAGCTGGCGAACATCCAGGCTGAACCTTATTCCTCAGCCGATTTCCTGCACGGACCGATCGCCATCGTGGACGAGGGCTTCCCGGTGAACCTGATTTCGATTGGAGATACTTTCAGGGAGGAGCTGAATGCCTTAGGCAGCACCCTGCGGGCGAGAGGCGCCAGGCTGATCACCATCGGGGATGCGGAGCTCATCGGTCACACTGCCGAGCAGGATACGTTCATCCCCGTGCCGGGAGGGCTACCGGAATGGCTCAGCCCAATCCCGGCGGTCATCCCGGGGCAGCTGCTGGCATACCACCTGACCAAGAGGCGCGGGTTTGACCCGGACCAGCCGCGCTCGATCCACAAAGTTACCCTGACCAAGTAAATTCAACTGTTTATAACGCGGGCTGCCTGAACGGTTCTTCGATATCGGGAGCTTCCAGCCGGTTCTGGACGGTGTTCAGGCGACGGTACAGGCCATCCTGCGCCATCAGCTCGGCATGCGTGCCCACCTGCTGGATCTGCCTGCCCTCCAGCACCACGATTTTATCAGCGTTGCGGATGGTGGAAAGCCGGTGGGCGATGATGATGGTGGTTCGTCCCACCATCAGGCGCTCCAATGCCTGCTGGATGAGCAGCTCGGTCTCTGTATCCACCGACGAGGTGGCTTCATCCAGGATCAGGATGGGCGCATCCTTGAGCACAGCGCGGGCGATGGACAGGCGCTGTTTCTGACCACCTGAAAGTTTCACCCCACGCTCCCCGATCAAGGTGTCGTAGCCATCGGAGAGAGCAGAGATAAAGCCATCGGCGTTGGCGATGCGGGCAGCCGCGAGCAGCTCTTGCTCCGAGGCATTCGGGCGACCGAAAAGGATGTTTTCGCGCACCGAGCCATGAAACAGGAACACGTCCTGCAGCACGATGCTGATCTGCCGCCTAAGCGACTCGAGGGTGTACTGGCGGATATCGGTGCCGTCCAGGGTGATGCAACCCGAGGTGACGTCATAAAAGCGTGGAATCATGCTGACCATGGTCGATTTACCCACTCCGGTCGGTCCCACCAGCGCCACCACCTGTTGGGCCGGGATTTCCAGGTTGATATTCTCCAATACCAGGGTATCAGGTGAGTATTCAAAGTTCACATTCTGGAGGGAAATGTTCCCCTGGGCGCGCCCTTCGAAAACAATGGCGTCGGGGCTGTTCATGATCTCCGGCTGCTCTGCCAGCAGGTCCGCCACCCGGTCGGCACCTGCCAGTGAGCCCTGGATCTGCTCCCAGGCATTGCTTAGCTCGCGCACCGGCTGATAGAAGATTTCGAGGTACAAAAAGAAACCTACCAATTCTGCCACCGAAAGAGTCCCTTGCAGCGCCAACCTGCCGCCGAAGTAGATCACGATCAGCACCCCCAAGGAGGAGGTGAACTCAACGAAAGGCTGGAAGGTGGCCATGAGCTTGAGCGCCCCGAGCAGGGAGACGCGGTAACGGTCAATGCCCTGACTGACGCGCTTCATCTCTTCCACCTCGCGGGTGAAGGCTTTGATCTCGCGGATGCCCTGCAGGCTGTCATTCAGGATGGCGTTGAGGTTGCCCAGCTCTTTCTGGCGTTCGCGGAATGCCGGGCGCACATAGCGGGCATACACCCGGAGCGAGATGACCACCAGCGGGATGGGTATCATCGTGAGCAGAGTCAGGCGCCAGTTCATGAATAACAGGATGACGCTTACTCCCACCAGGGTGATGATATTCACCACCACGTCGGGTACGGCGTGGCTGATGAGCTGTTCAAACAGCTCGGTGTCGTTGATCACGCGGCTCATCAGCTGACCGGTCTGCTTATCCTCATAGTAGCGCAGCGAAAGGGCCTGTAGATGCTCGTAAATATGTTTACGCACATCCGCCACCACCCCCCAGCCTGCCAGGTGAGCCATATAGGAACGCAGGAACGTCATCCCGGCACGGAGAATATAAATCCCCAACACCGCCAGCGCCAGGACATTCACTACTTTAAATGACTCGGGTATAACGGTAGAGGTGGTAACAATATCAATGAGCTTGGTAATCGCCGCTGGAACGAGCAGGCGCGCACCTACCAGGAGGAACATGCTTAGGATGGTGACACCAAGTTCCAGTTTATAACGCTTGGCATACGAAAAAACGAGCTGAATTGGGGTCAAACCGATTGCCTTCCTAACGATAAGGATTTGTTGCTGTATTCATTCTACCGCAAAGATCCACCCATTATAGGCTGCGATGCTTAATTTTAGAAGTGTATAATTACTAGAAAAGATAGGAGAAACGACTATGTTATGGGTAACCCGTTCACATGTACACGTTGACCGCGTGGCCTGCCCATGGCTGATCACACGGTTTGTTGATAGTGAGGCAGAGTTCCTGTTCGTCCCCCAACAGCCAGATCGAGAAGGTGGTGGCTGAAACCGGCGCCATCCCCTATGATGCCCCCGGGGTGGAGCTCGGGCATGTAGAAGGCAGGTGCTCGTTTGAGTCCATTATCTTGAAATATGGGCTGAAAGAACCCGGGCTTCTGCGGCTGGCTAAGATTGTGCATTCTGCCGATGTCGATCAAGATATCGACAAAGAGCCACTGGCACGCGGGCTGGAAGCCCTGGCGAGTGGGTTCAGCCTGCGCTTCCCGGAAGATAACGATAACCTGGCGCACCAGTTTGATATGTATGATGCGTTATACGCCTGGTGCCGGATGGACGTGGCTAAAAATAAATAATCTGGATGCGATTGCCGGTATAGATCTGGCGATCGAATTATAAATGTAAATACACTCACGGGTGCAGTAATGCGCCCGTGAGTGATTTGTATTATTTAAAGGTTACCGGCAGGTAAATTAAGTGGAATACTTGCGGCGGGACGATGATGGTTACTTCGGTGGTTGTGGAGGCAGCGTTGTTGAAGTTGTGTGCAAACACTTTCGCAGTGTAAGCGCCAACTTCAGAATATACATGCGTCACCATCTGACCGTCTGCACTGGTTCCATCGCCGAAATCCCAGGTGTAGAGGACATTCGTGCCAGTATCTACCGTAGCAGTGAACGTGGTAAGACTGCCAAGCACGGTCGGGCTATCATTCGCCGCCCTCAACCCTGTGATAGGATCATCTCCCTCAAGCACGGTAAAGGCACCCTCGAGCGTATCCGATTGGCAATCACCATTGTAAATGGTCAAATCATATGTTCCCAAGGGGAGGCCCGCTGGTACAACGGCAAGGATCCTTTCGGGGTCCATCACATACGATAGTCCCAGCCAGGTGTCACCCAGCTTGAGGGCGGGTGAGCCGATGAAATTAGTGCCTGTGATCACAACGACTGTTTGCATGTCATGACTGGCTGAGTCGGGGGATATGGAAACAAGCGTCGGTGGCGGGCCGGGTGGAAGTGGAGCCGTAATTTCGACATCATCGATATACCAGCCAACATCGCTAACCGAGGAATCGCTCCCCAGGCGCCAGCGGATCATCACATCCTGCCCGGCGAAAGTGCTCAGGTCAACCGTCACTTGCGTCCAGTCAAGCAGATCACCCGTCCAACCCTGCCGGCCTCCCAGGGGGTTGCTGTAGCCGGAGTTAATGACTCCAGTGTAGCCATTGGCAGTGATATGAGGTCCCAGGTCAGACCAAGTGTTGCCCGCATCAGTGGATATCTCCAACACCGCACCATCATAATCGGGATCTTCGAACTGGTAGCGGTGCCAGAAGGTGAGCAGGCTACTATCACTCAGCTGGATAGTCTCGGTCGTCCATAGGCTGGTGTCTGTGACAACTTCATCGTCTGGCACGAACCAGGCGTGGGTGGAGCTATGGGATTGGTCGGTGGAAACCACCCAATGGTCGATGCCCGGATTTGCGGCATGGGACCACTGACCTGCACCGGATTCCAGATCGTCTGAGAACAACACACCGAGATCAATGGTTCTGAAGTGGAATGGATCGGACCAGAGACTGGTGCCGCAGGCATTATCCGCCTGGGCGTGCCACCAGTAGCACGTGCCACCCTCCAAAGGTTCTGGCTGAATAAAACCAGAGCTGAGCAGATGGCTGGCAGTGATGATCGGAGTTTCAAACAGCGGGCTGGTCGCCAGCTCAAAGTTATAACTGTCCACCAAGGGTAGATCAGACCAATCAAAAGTAGGGGTAGATGGTTGGTTGGTAGCGCCATCTTCAGGGCTGAGCAACCAGGGTGCGCCGGGGAGAGTGGTATTGATCCGCAGGTCGAGGGAGGTGTATAAAGTCTGGCTTACGTGGTCGGTGGCGGTGATGATGATGGTATGGTCGCCCTCTGGTGCGCCTGCGGAGACATCCAGCGTGAGTGTGGAGGTATAAGGCGCAGGAGCTTGGGCCGGGTCAAAGCTGGCAGCGACATTGAATGGCAGGTCCCCAGATTCAAGGTAGACGGTGGAAGAGTAGCCCAAAATGCTACCGATTTCGGCGGTGGAGGTAACCGTGCCTTCCACACAGACTTCCTGGTGGGCCGGATCAAGGTTTAAGGAGAAGGCAGGCTGGTCGGGTTCCATGAACAGATGGACGGATGGATCTCCGAGGATGTTATAGGTTTCCCAGTAGTACTGGGCGCTGGAAGGAAAGGCAGCCTCGACCCCGGCGAGACCTGTGTAGGTCATGGCGGTGACGTCGGCATGCGGGGAGGTGTTGGTAAACAGACCATCAAACATGCTACGTTCCAAGACGTCATCCTCACCCCAATAGCTGTAAGTGGCTGAGCCCCAATAGATCATAGCGCCTTTGTTCGCCTGCAGCACCCAGGTCTCTCCAAAGACTTCATCCTGGCCGGTAAATCCAAAATCGCCGGTGAGGCAGGCGTGGGAGGCTACGAACGGGTACATCGTATTGGCAGGCATATTCTGGATATCAGTCTGGGTATAATCCATTTCCCAACCTCCCTGGTATCCGTGCCCCGAATAGATGATCGCCCAGCGCCCCTGGTTGAATTGATCAACCAGATCCTGGTGGGTGGCACTATTGGAGATACAGTACAGCTGGTCGCCCCCCGGATTTGGGTTTTGGGGGAAGGTCCCGGTCCAGCCACCTGGAGCAGTGTAATTACCGATGACATAATTATGACTGCCTTCGGCTACACCATAATTACTACCATCACAGGAAGCCGGGAAGGAGGCGGTTTTCAGCCAGGGTTCCTGCCCGGTGAGACCGGCATAAAAAATATATTTATCCACCATGGCAGTGGTCTGCTCGACGGAGCGCACCGGGAAGCGTCCGCGGCCGATATCTGGATGCCAGTCAGAGTCCCCATCCATGGTGGCGTAATACAGGTCGGTAAAAGTACTGATAACAGGGCTACTCCAGGCGGGCATGGTATCGGTATCACCCACCAGCAGGACATAGGATGGCGGGATAGGCCAGGTGTCATAGGCGGTCTGGATATAGGATTTAATGCCTTGAGCTGTGCTGCCATATGGTATTGCGGAGAGTTTCGTCAGAGTGACAGCGAAGCCACGGTTGGAGCGCAGATCGACCAGGGGCTGAAGGGCTCCTGCATAGGCATCGGCGGTGATGATCAAGTAGCCAACCTGCCCATTCACGGCGAGCGGGAGACCCTGGTTGAAATTGATCACCCGGTTAGAGAGGGAGGGATCGAAGACCGGCGATGAATAGCGCTGTGCCAGGCGGTTGGTGGCTGACATGTCCGAGCCGCTGAGGTCAAGCTGAAAGGTCACCTGGGAATACAGGCGCAGGCTCGCCTGGGAGGGATCATAGGCGACCGGCCAGACCTCGACCATCACGATGCGGTGACCACGGACGATATAGGGCTCACCGATCGAAATCACGTTGGAAGGATAGCGCCCTCCATTGGCATAGTATTTTGCATCGATGGTGAAGGGTTGGTTATCTTCAACCCCAGCCGCTTTAGGGACCGGCAGCTGCAAGGGGTATATGGGGTTGAGACCAAGGCTTCCCAGTGAATTATCAGTGAATTGGGCTGAGATGACCTCGATGGATAGCTGGGCACCAAACGGGATCTCCACTTCACGGCGCAGAACAGGCAGCTCAGGCAGACCATAAGAGGCAGGAAAACCATACCCAGGAGCCGTCAGACGGGTGTATGGATACCCTTCGGCTGTCACAGAATCAGCATACGCACCAGGGAGGGAGGCATGTAATTGAATCTCGGTCGGGCTGGCATTGAGCAGGGTCAGAGCTGGCTCAGAAGGGGCTGATTTGCCATCAAATGGGAGCCAGATGGGACCAACTTGCGCCTTAGAAGGGTTGGTGAGCAAAATACCCAGCATGAAAATAAAAAAAAGGACCAGAATCGGGAGCACGATGCGGATTCTTCTCATATGACTTATCTCCGACTATTTTGTGGATGTGGGGAATTTCACAAGGTAAGTGTACCGCGTTATCAACGATTCTATAGAATGATTAATCTCTTAAAAGTTTATTTTAAGCATAATGAGATAAAATAATTCGGGCATCATCGTTTAAATGGGGTAGAGGAACCTGGATTAATCATAAAATTAGCTGCAGAGGGCATAGAGCATGAAAATTTTACCGGAAAGCTGGGGAACGGACCGATTGA
The DNA here is from genome assembly GCA_041481345.1 of Anaerolineae bacterium. GTDB lineage: Bacteria > Chloroflexota > Anaerolineae > Anaerolineales > UBA4823 > FEB-25. The sequence goes on along the minus strand of JBGPBQ010000003.1, from coordinate 14,704 downwards.
TGGTGAGGGATGCCACCATGGAGGATGTTCCCCATTTACGGAATGTGTTCAATGCGTGTTCGTACGTGGCTGAGTGGGACAATACGTTTTATGAAGAAACTGAGGAAGCCTTTATCAAATTGGTTTCGAAAAGCCTGGGATTAAATCACACAGCAAAAGATATTTTCAAAATGCAAAGCGTTTTTCTGCGCGGTGGAGCGGATATCATCGGATATTTTCACCTGTTCCATGATGCACCGATGCCACACCGGGTGTGGATATCGATGTTTGTGGTCCATCCGCATTTCCAGAAGAACCATTATGGATCTGAGCTGGCATATGGATTATGGGACCAATTCAGGCAGCTAGGTGAATATGAGGCAATTTGGCTGCGAGTATGCCTGAAAAATTGGCCGGCGCTTCGGTTCTGGATCGATATGGGCTGGCGGACGATCGTCCACTACGAAGGAGACACGGTCTTAGCCGACGATACCATGGCGGCAATCGTATTGGAGCGGAAATTTTCCTCACCTACCACCCAATAGAATAACCATCGATCGACGAAACAAGGCTACTCGGTCGGTAGCAGCTGATTCTCGCCTAGCTTGCGCAGTGAATTCGAGATCGTTTTGAGCGCCTGCTCACGCTCGGGGGCTACAGGCTGGGCTACCCAGTGATTGCGCTACTCAGGCAGCTCCTGCATGCTCGTAAATTTTTCGTCCGGAGGAACAGAAGAGGGGAGAGTGTCATGGTCGGGCAGGAGCGTGTCGGCATCCCTAAGGACGCGGAAGACATACCCGCTGATCCCAATCAGGGCAGCAATCCCGCCGCCGATGATAAAAAGGAGCGCCATACCGCGCCCGGGGCCTATGCCGATGATCGAACCAACAGTAGAAGCCAGGAAGCTTTCTGGATCGCGCATGGCAGGCTCCAGCAGCTTATCAGACAGGGGTCCGGCAATAAGCAATGCCAGTGGGCTGACAAACCAGGCAATCAGCCGGCGAATGGAAAAAACGCGCCCCTGCAAGTCTGGGGGGACCTTTGCCTGCCAGATCGCCTGGTTGGAGCCGTTAATGATAGGGATGAAGAACATTCCCAAAAATCCGGAAATCGCCCAGAAGAGGATACTCCGGCTGAATCCCATCAGGACACTACCAAGAAGGCTGGCGATGAACCAGCCAAAGAGAACCCCATGCACGCGGCGTTTGGGACCACCCCAGGCGCTCATTACCAGACCACCCACCACGCCCCCAATTGCCGCAGCCGAATTTACATAGGCAAGCGCTTTTTCGTTGCTGCCGGTATTGGCAAGGATCATGGCGGCCTCGACCGCAGCCGGGATACCCACGAAGAAATTACCGGTGAGAAAGACGATTTGCAGGGCGAGCAATGGAGGACGGCTCCATATGTAGCGAAAGCCGAAAACGGCTTCCTCGAGAATGTTTCCACGTGCCTGGCGCCCTTCTTCGGTGACCCTGGGCTGAGGGATATGTACCAGCAGCAAAGCACCGATGGCAAAAATAAATGTACCCAGGTCGATTAATAAAATGCCCGGCACACCGATAATCCCCAACAGAGATCCGGCCAGGATGGGGGCAAAAATGTTCGAGGCCGAATCGGCCAGCGTGAGCATGCCGTTCGCCCGCCCATAATGCTGCTTGGGAATCATGGTGGAAATAGCAGCAGAATAAGCCGGCCATTGGAAGGATTGGAACACTCCCTGGAAGGCGCTGGTGATAAACAGGTGCCATATCTGCAGATGCCCGGTGGTAAAGAGGATAAGAATGATGAAGCTGGCGATGCCGGAGGCTATATCAGAGACCATCATCATCAGCTTGCGATTGGAGCGATCGACCAAGGCCCCGGCGAATGGGGAAGCGATGAGCATCGGTGCAACGAAGAAGAAACCAATCAGGGTTAGGGCGGTGGCAGCATTGGTCTTTTGATACGCCCAGATGGTCATGGCGAACCCGGTCATGCTGGTGCCCAGCAGCGAAATGATCTGACCAAACCAGACGATGGTAAAGCCAAACATTCCGGTCGGAAGTTTTGAATCTTCTGGCTTTGTGGGAGTGCGGGGTAGGTTCATCATATTAATGTTCTGATCTTCTCAAAAAAACGCCCGCGGAAGATCTCCACGGGTCGTCTTAGAAGATAGATGGAATGATAATCAGGATTTATCCTTCATCAGTTTGATCGCCTCGTCGACCGTCATCTCACCTCTCTCGATGCGCTGCAGGATTTCAGATGTGGTGAGCTGTTCCGGAGGGGTGGAAGGGATCTCAGTTGAAGGAACCGGAGGAACAGAAGGAACAGGTGGAACCGGGGGAATAGGTGGAACCGGGGGAATAGGAGCTACGTTAGCAGGCGCAGTCGTTTGGACCGCGGTGGCGGTAGTGCCTTCCGTCTCGATCGATACTCCACCCGAGACGCTCTTGAGACGAACCGCGGTACCGCCACCCTGGATCTGGGTCACTTTTAACCCATGACCCATTTTGGTGACTGCGGCTGGCAGAGAGGAGCGGATGCTGCCGCTGACACTGTTTAGCTCTACATTACAGCGCGTATCTGCAGGCACAATCATGTGCACCGAACCTGAAACCGAGCTGAACCGATACGGTCCATCTGCGACTGGGGTTTGAAGGAGCAAATCACCGCTGACCGTGGAGGCATCTGCTGAAGGAAAGTTGGACTCTGTCAGGTGTACCCTACCTGAAACCGTATTCAAATCAATCACACCAACGAGCTGTGTGCCGCTGATATTCCCACTCACCGCACCAAGCTTCAATGGACCGGACAGCTTAGCCAGGGTAACACTACCACTGATGGTCTTTAACTTAAACACACCTTCCAGCTCACTCACGTCGATGGTACTGCTGACACAGGAAGCCTCAAGATGGATACCCTGAGGGACACGCACAGAATAGTCCACCCTGGGCGGGTGTGACAGGAAACCAAAAAAGGCGTCATTGGAGCGGGTTTCAACCCGCACGGTCCCATCTGAATCCTGGGTCATCTCGACCGCATTCTGGCCGTTGTCAAAATTACCATGCTTGACGGCCTTGACCTCAATCACACCGGCCTCGCCCGGCTGGATGGTGACTGAACCACGGACGTTGGAGATGATCAAACGGGCTGGTGCAGCTACTTCATATCTTTGTTCAATGATTTCATCAGACATAATAACCTCCATAAATTTTCCGACTGCAGGGCATTGGCATGCGATTAATCGATGAAAACTTCAATATGCTCTCCGTCTTCCTCATCCACCACATCCACGATCTTTCCTTCCATCTGCCCGGATCGTATCGCGTCCGCGATTTGACCAAAATTTATATCCGGAGCATACTGGCTGGCAATACTCATCCCCGCATCCACCAGCCCCAGGGGCAGGTTGACATTGACCTTGGCTTTGCCAGTTAACATATCTGTGACACGCACACGCAGCATACCTTTTCCGGGACGGCTGGTTGTGACAACCGGGCGAGCTTCCTTACGACTCTCACGCAAGGCTGCAAGCAGCTTGGCACCTTCATCAGCAGTAATCTTGCCTTCCTGGATCATTCGTAAAATTCGCATTCTTTCTTCTGTTGTTGCCATAAAGACCTCCACATAAATTCTGGCACGAGAGATGAGATTGGGATCAGCTCTACATCCTATGATAGCTTTTATCCGATATAAACTTCGACTTTTTCACCTGATTCGCCCTCGTCTACGTTCACGTAGAATGGCTGGTCAGGAGAAGTTTTTTCCAAGGCAAGGATAATTTCATCCAGGCTGGTATTTTCCATATTGTGAATATAAGGCTTAAAAATGCGCAATAGCCAGGCGGTAAAACGGAGGGGAATCGGTAGGCTGATGGCGATGGTCCGGGGCCATTCGCCAGGCTCCTGGTGAACCCTGACATGCAACCAACGCGTGGTTCGGCTGGCAGCTGCAAGGCTCATAATGACCACACCGAACAGCAACGGGAACCATAAACAAGCAAACCAAAACCCGAATCCACTACTCTGGTATGCCAGGAACATTAGCAGACCACTGATCACAGTAATGCTTACACCGATAGTTAAAGGAATCCACCACCAGCGGCGCCACTTCCTGGTCTTAGCGTCAAATTCAGACGGTACGGGCGAAGGCCTGGCTTCAGGTGCGGGTTCTTCTACAGTAACTTCAGGTTCCGGAGAAGGTCCTGCTGCGGTCGGGATGGTGGGGCTAAACAGCCGTGTTTCGACCTCTTCAGGCTCTCCCTGGAGGGAATTGAGCAGCCTGACGCCCTCGGCAGCACTGATGACACCTTTTTCGATCATTTCGAGGATTTGCAGACGTTCTGTTTCGTTGGTCATACTTTACCTTCACCTTTCACCACGGGATATGGGAGGACAGTTCGATCTGGGATTATGTAACCTTCTAAGCCTGATCTTCCAATGCTGTAAGCAGGTTCTCCGCCTCTTCCATGGTAATTTTCTTCTGTTCGAGCATGCGCAGGATCATCAAGCGTTCCTCTTCGTTAACCGGTTCACCGGATGGGGTTGGTGGCTTCGGGGAGCCAGGAACAGTGAAGATTCCCATCCCTACCGGATGACGCCCATGGCGTGAAGCACGTTCCATTGCCTGAGCTTTATACTCCATTTTTCGCTGAGCAGCCGCCATCCTTTGTTCCATTCTCTCCTGCGCTCGATGCACACGTTCCTGCGCCCGTTGAGTGGCCCGTTCACTAGCTTCACGCGCTCGGTCTTCAATCCTGCGTGCCTGGTCTTCGGTCAGTTTTGCGGCGCTCAAACGCATGGTAAGGCTGGAAAGCTGGGCATTCAGCTGGTCTTCGATCATGCGCACCTGAGATTCAACCTGCTGATTTATCTGTTGGCTGACTGCGTCGGCCATCCCTTCCACTTCAGCACCGATGTTAATGTCATAATCTTCCATGTCCCACTCGGGAGCATGGGTATCCAGGACAACGTTGCCTTTCGCAGACAGGGTGATCTTTGCGTCGCCTTCACCAAGGGTGAGGGCATAGGGTGTTTGCACTGGGGCTGAGGCATGAATCCCAGGCAGATCAACCATCACCTGAGAGGCCTTCGGCACACTGATCTCTACACTGGCGTCTGAAGATAAGCGGCAAAACAGGTTGCCGGTACAGTCAAATTCATAATCATGCCCGGGAGCAGGATCGAGACGGAGAAGGATATTACCATTGGCTGAGGCTTTGGCACTCCCACCTACATCTGTGAGGTTAAGGTTGCCATTAATCGACTTGGCAACGGTGAAATTCCCCTGGACACTGCGCACAAAAACATCACCAGCAATTGATTCAATGCTGAGATCACCGTCCACATTCTTGGCAGTCAGATTCCCATTCACCTTGCCAATACTCGTTACACATACACTGCGCAGTTCCAAATCTCCATCGACTGTTTCAATCGATAAACTCCCGTCCAGGGCTTTGATAACCGCTTCTCCATGGGCTGAGTGAATTTCTACGACCGCTGCACGTGGAACGCGCACGCTACAGTTGCTTGTGCAGCGGATCGCGACCTGATCATCGCGGGCTTCTAAGGCGAGATCCTCGGGAGAATCTGATTTTGCCACCACCTCAAAGTCATCCTGCCCTTTAAGCCGCAGGTCTCCACTGACATCCAACACGACATGGGGAGAGGCACTGGTGCTTGCAAACTGTTTATCCATACTCACTTCTCGCTTTCCTGCAACAAGCGCATGGCTTCCTCTGCACTGATCACACCCTGGTCTAGATCTTCCAGGATGCGTTGTCGCTCTGTATCACTCAGACCTGTGATCGGCTCTTCGCCACCCGGTTCATAACCCAGCGCCCGGATGACTTCATGTAGCCGGTTGCGGATGGTCGGGTAGGACAGATCAAGCTCGACTTCCATGCGGGTGATCTTCCCTTCACAGCGGATAAAGGTTTCGACGAAAGAGAGCTGATCCTGGGTGAGCTGGGAGAATGGACCACCAGTGAAGCGACCCTCTATGGTCGTATCACAATCCTGGCAGTATATCCGTGTGACGGTAACTTCGCCACCGCAGAGCGGGCATCGGGTGGGTAAGGTGTTCATTCTGATTCACCTCCGGGGATAGTTTCTCGATAGAGTCTTTCCATTTTTCTGTTTCCTGCAAATCACAGCATAATCATGTAATTGGGTGAATTTGCCTGTTCAGTGTTCAGCTTCATGTGAGGACGGTTTTTAAGTTTGAGCCCAACGCTGATCATCGCTTCTCCGAGGGTGGGCAAGACCCGGTCCATCAAAGATGGCTTGAAATGGACTGGTCTCATATTCGATTGAACCTGATCAAACTCATCGCAGGCGTTCCGATTATCCAATTTCATCAATTCAACAATTCTCTGTTCAAACATAACAGCCTCCTTTGGCGTCGTTGCGCTGCTTGTTTCTGAACAATATTATACACAATATTTGATATTTGTCAATGATATATTGAATAATTTCGATATAAATATTGATTTTATTTAGATTATATTCAATTATTTTGTGTTCTTGGATAGAATTTTATACTCTGATTCACGAATTGCCGGTAGAACGCATAACGTTGACCTGGGCTAGCGCCAGGAATACATCTTCAAGGGTGGGTTCGGCGCGCTCGATGCGTTCCACCCGGATGCCTGCATCCCCTAAGGTCTTGACCAGGGTATCAGCATCGGCATCGGTGGGAGTAATGGCGCGTAGATGGTCAGCTGTGAGCCCTGCCCGGATCACACAGGTGCAATGTTCCAGGGCGACCAGGGCAGGCAGAAGGGGTTCAGCAAACACATCCCAGGCGAGGTCGGGCAAAGCGTGCTGCTTGAGGGCGGATGGGCTGTCCATCGCTAAAAGCCTGCCGTCGCGCATGATCCCCACCTTACCGCAATATTCAGCTTCGTCCATGTAATGAGTGGTCACGAGAGCAGTCACACCCTGGGCGACCAAAGTGTAGATCAAATCCCAAAAGGCACGCCGGGCAGTGGGGTCTACCCCACTGGTGGGTTCGTCCAGGAACAACAAACGCGGCTGGTGAACGATGGCAGTGGCCAATGCCAGGCGCTGCTTCCAGCCAGTGGAAAGATCACTGACCCGCACTGCTTGCAGCGAGCGTAAACCGATTAAATCCAACACTTCCGACAGGCGCTGCTGATCTCTTACACCATAGACACCAGCGTAAAAAGCCAGGTTTTCCCCCACCGTCAGGTCGTGATACAGAGCGAACTTCTGAGACATGTAGCCCACCCGTTCACGCACGCGCTCGGATTGGCGCACAACGTCATATCCCAGGACGGATGCTTCACCCTCGCTTGGGAGTAATAAACCCAACAGCATGCGGATGGTGGTGGTTTTCCCCGAGCCGTTGGGTCCCAGGTAGCCCACTACTTCGCCTGCATTAACGCTGAAGGAGATATGGTCGACCGCGGTGAAGCTATCGAAGCGTTTGGTGAGGTTGTGGGCAAGGATCACTTCTTGAGGCATGGATTAACTACCCTCTTGCATAGGAAACTGGTCTGATTGACCTTCCAATAGATCGATGAAAACATCCTCGAGCTGAGGTGTGATGGAGCGCATCTGTGTAAGCTTGCCTCCCTGGGCTGGGATTTCTACCTGCAGATGTTCGATCACCTGCTGGTACGACCCAGGATGAACACGCAGGTGCAAGCGGTCACCAAACATCTGCGCATCCTCCACATTAACATCCTTGCGCGCCATGTCACGCAGCAGCTGGAGCGGCTGCCCGTGCACTTCAATGATGCGACCATTTAGCCTAGCGCGCAGCTCATCCGGTTTGCCTTCGAGCATGATTTTCCCCTGGCGCATAAAACCCACTCGGGCACACCGCCCAGCCTCATCCATATATGGAGTGCTGACCAAAACCGCCACGCCTTCTTCGGCGACCAGGCGGATGATGAGCTGCCAGAAATCCTGTCGGGTGACGGGGTCGACCCCGGTGGTGGGCTCGTCCAGCAGCAGCACCTTAGGTGAGTGCACCAGGGCAACCGCCAGACCCAGCTTCTGGCGCATGCCGCCAGAAAGCTGCCCGGCGCTGCGGTTAATAAACTCAGCCAAACCGACAAACTCAAGGATTTGCATACAGCGCGGCCGCCAGGTAGATTCTGAGAGACCCCGCACTTCGGCGAAGAAACGCAGATTCTCGAGCACGGTCAGCTCCTCATACATCGAGAAGCGCTGCGGCAGGTAACCTAGCTGCGCCCGGGCAGTGTCGGTTTGTGTCAGTATGTCCAGCCCCGCTATTTGGACGACCGTTTCAGCCGTGCTTTTCCCCAGGTCAGGCAGCAGGGCTCCACATAGCAAGCGCATGGTGGTGGTCTTACCCGCTCCATCGGGACCGATCAACCCGTATATCTCGCCCGGATCGACCTGAATGCTGACGTCATTGACGGCAACAGTTGTACCGAATGACTTTGACAGGTGAGATAGAAGGATGTTAGGCATAGATGATAACCTAAATCCCGAAATTTCAAGGATTACTTGAAAGTAACATCGGCGGGCATGCCCGGTTTGAGAAGACCGCCAGGGTTTTGAACAGCGAGGTGAACTGCATAGACGGTGGTCTGTCGTCCCTCAGCCGTCTGCACGTTGCGAGGCGTAAATTCAGCCTGGTCTGCAATCCGGGTGACTTTGGCGTCAAAGGTTTGGTTGGGGAAGGAATCCACGCTGACAACAGCTTGATCGCCCAATTTCACCTCGCCGTAGCGATTTTCTGGAATGTAGACAGTTATGGTGAGGTCATTCGGCTGCCCGACGGTCAGGGCAGTAGCTCCGGCTACCACGACTTCACCCGGCTCGATATTACGCGTCAGGATCACACCATCGTTGGGTGAGGTGATGACCAGTTTTTCCAGCTGTACATCGATCAGATTGAGCGCAGCTTGAGCTTGATCGATGGCTTTTTGCGCCTGGGTAACTTTCGAGCCGGCAGCAGTGACATTGGCTTGAGCCTGAGCTATTGTATCAGCGGTGACCTTCACGGTGAGAGAATTTTCTCCTGTCAGGAGGGAATTATACCGGTCGACAGCAGTATCGTAGCGGTCCTGGGCAGCAGCCAGGTGAGCCCTTGCGTCCAGCACATCGGTAGCTTCCTGGTTGGTAAGGAGCTCATTATAGGCTTGCTGGGCAGCATCCAGCTCAGCCTTGGTGGCATCGTACTCCTGTTGAGCCACATCGCGCAGGCTGCGGTTATTCTGGGTTTGAGCACGATCGAGCACAGCCCTGGCATCCAAGAAGGCGGCTTGCGCCTTTGCCAGACGGGATTCGGTGCTGGTGAGATTCGTATAGGTGCCACTCGAAATCAGGGATGAGAAGTCTGTTTTAGCGGTATCCAGAGCAGCGCTGGCAGCACGGACCTCTTGTTGAGCAGCAGTAATTTCTTCCGTATGGCTGAAATACCAGTTGGGCTGGTTGAACTCGGAAGGTGCCGGCTGGCTCCAGGCGGTGAGACGGGCAGGCTGAGCCTGCAGGCGAGAGGAAGCGCGCGTCAGGTCATATTGGGTTTGAGCGGTCGTAACGCCGGCCTGGGCAGCTGCGAGAGCCGTATTGGCGGCATCCAACCCGGCCTGAGCGGCCGCCAGGTTGGTTTGGGCTTGTTCCTTCTGAGCAGTTAGCAAAGTGTCATCGAGCGTGAATAAAATAGCCCCAGCTTTAACTTCATCGCCTTCGTTGACCAGTACGTCCACGACTTTCCCACTCACCTCGGGAGATATGGCGACCTGGGTGGTTTCTACCGTACCAGACCCGGTGAGAGCGGTGGAGGCGGTCGATGTATTGTGAGTGGTCACATACCAGTAGGCAACCACAATGACTGCTGCAATCAAAAGGATAGCGAGTATGATTCTTCCAACCTTCATAATTACCTCCTGAATTTCAAAACATTAGTCGAGCCGCTTGCGAAACCGTAGAGCTGCCAGGGACATAATGGCAACCCCAAAGATTGCCAGGGCGATTAAATCCTCGGTATAAGCTGAAATGCCGACGCCTTTCAGCATCAAGGAACGGATGATCACCAGGTAATAACGCAATGGAAAAATGTATGATATCAACTGCAAAACTTTGGGCATTGCTTCCAGCGGAAAAAAGAAACCCGCCAGGAAGATGCTGGGGAGCAGCAGCATCCAAACGGTGAGCATGGCTTCCTGCTGGGTGTTGGCGATGGTGGAAGCCAGCAAGCCGATTCCCAGGCTGGAGAGCAAGAATAAGAAGGAAGCGCCCGCCATTATCAGCAGGCTACCGCGGATGGGTACTCCAAACCAATAGTGACCGATTGCCAGGACTTCCAAGGCATTCAGGAAGGCCAGGATGACATAAGGCAGCAGCTTGCCCACCATCAGCTCCCACGGGCGAATAGGAGTAACAATCAGCTGTTCGATTGTACCCCGTTCACGCTCGCGAACAATGGCGGTGGCGGTCAGGATCGAAGTGAGGGCAAACAGGATCATGCCAATGACGCCCGGGATCATGAAGTAAGCGCTGACTAGGTCAGGGTTGTACCATACGCTGGTGCCCACCTGGACCGGCGCCTGGATGGCGGCAGCCTGACCGCGGGCCAATAACCGGGCGGCAAGGATCTGCGTGGAGTGGGCTTGACCAATCAGCTTAGCCGCGGAAAGAGCAGTCGAGGCGACGGTGGGATCGGAACCGTCCAGGATAAACATCACCTGCCCCGTTTGCCCTCCCTGGATCTTATCGGTATAGTCGGGGGGGATGATCAGACCGGCACGTGCCTGACCCGTATCGACCAAATCGCGCAGCTCCTGCTCAGAGCTAGCCTCATAGGATAGGGTAAAGTAATCGGCTGCGCGGTAGGCATCCAGAAGAGCCCGAGCCTCTGTACCATGGTCCTGGTCATAGACTGCCAGGGGCACATTGCGCACATCGTTGGTGGCGGCGTAACCCAGCAGGAACAACTGCATGATGGGGATGATCAGCACCAGGATGAGGGTGCGCTTGTCACGCCGGATCTGGATGAATTCTTTGCGGATGAGCGAACGAAGACGGGTGTTGAACATGGCACTTCCTATAAAGGTGCAATAAGATACTTAACTGGGGGTTTCCACAGCCAGGATCCCATGGAGATAAATATCCACAAAATACTGCATGGCGTCCTGGCGAAATTCAGGCGGGGCGGCTGGGGCGAGGGCGGTTTCGGTGAGGTAGTACCCAAAAAACAGGCCCAAGAATGTGCGCACCACCATAGGGGCTGGGATGGAACGCATCTGCTCGGGATATGATTCAACCAACTGCTGCATGAGCTGCATACCCTGAGGAAAGAGGTAGGTAAAAAGCTGCCTGGCATGCGCGCTTTTAAACTCGACCAGCTCGATGAACATCAGGTTCATGAAATCTGGACGCCCTTCGACGACCTGTTCCATACGCCGGATGGCATCCTGCACCAGCTGTTTGAGGTTATTCCCTTTTGCAGCGGCAATCATCGGTAGAACCTCATGGTAGGGATGAAAAGTCAAGAATACCGCCTCAAAGACCTTCTCTTTGCTGGGGAAATGGTTGTAGAGCCCGCCAAGGGCAATATGGGCAGCCTGGGCAATCTGGCGCATGGAGGTGCCATGGTAACCCTGTCTGATGAACAGGTCATGGGCGGCCTGCAGGATAGCGGTACGGGTGTGTTCGCGGCGATCAACAGCAGAGACCATGGTATCGAATTCCACATCCCTTGAATGAACGTTCGTTCAGATTTTAAGCTAAATTCTCAACATGTCAAGCATTTAAATCTTAGGTTCTGACGAAGGTTCGGGTAAACCCTCCCAAACAATCATTGAAAGCGTTTTAATTGAGCAATACCAGTAAAGAGGAGATTGCCACGCCGCAAGAAGAGCGCTTGCGGCTTCTCACTAAAAGCAAGTGAGATTCCGCGATGACAGGCGTTTGTTATTATCGTTCGGTGTTTTGTCCGAAATTCAATTTAAATAAATATCCCACAAGGAGATGCTTGTGGGATAGTGAAGCCGAGCTTTTCAGCTTATTTTTCGTCGTTATTGCCCAGCAATGCCACCTGACGCAGAACACCAAACAGCAGCAGCGCCAGCCGAATGCCTTCGCCTGCATTGAGGTCAGGTAGCTCACCCTTCCTTTTCGTCTGTTGGACTAGCAAATAAGCTGCCCCCAGACCAGTCAGTGCGCCAACCGCCGCCCCGATGCCTAATACCTTCGTTGTCCAGGTTGTGTCTACTACAACTTCCTGGCCTTGCTCAACAATCAATTTTTCCTGTTTGTCCATGGATGATCCCTTTCTTACTGCCATTTTATATCAGAGATAATGCCCTTGATCCATTACTGTCAATGACGAACTCACTTATTTTCCCGTTTGCCGCGGCGGTGCGTAACTGCCCAGGCGCTGCGCAGGCGTAAAACGGGCTCGACTGCCTGGTCGGTGATGTGGCTGACCGTTGTCTGTGCCTGGGAAAAGTAAGACTGGACAATCCTGGAATAGCCTGGCAATATACCCAATAAGCGGCTGATTGCAAACAACAGCCCAAGCACGACGACCAAGAGAATTAGGGCTATCAACATGGATGGAATGATCATCCCAATAATGGAGACAGCCGCCAACCTGCTCAGATCGAGGGTCGAGCCGAAGCCTAATATAATGATGATAGCGACCACAACCAGCGCCAAGACGAAAGCGATGATGAGGGGTAATAAAATCTGCCGAAAGGTTTCACGGCGATGTTCAGCGTGCACTAGGGGGTTGCGCTCTGGGATCAGGTCCATCTTCTCGTTACCTACCGTGACCTTATTGTAGCATAATTTGACTATGTTTTCCCCTCACTGCGCTGCCGCTGGACCTCAAAAAGGAGGATGCTGGCAGCCGCGGCCGCATTGAGCGACTCGCTCCCGCCCGGCATGGGGATGTGCACTTTCGTATCTGCCACGGAAAGTGACTCGGCGCCGGCACCGGCAGCTTCGCCGCCGATGATGAGGGCGAGGGGTGGGCGGAAGTCAGCCTGAGTGTAAGGGATGCCAGCGGATGAATCAGCCAGGAAGACCCGCAGGTTGGAGCCACTCTGGGTGAGGGTGCGCTTGAGCTCCGACCAACTCAGGTTGAGGATGGGCAAGCGAAAATGAGCACCCATGCCGGCACGCACCACTTTGGGAGACCAGGCATCGGCACAGCCGGATGCAAGCAGCGCTGCCTGCACCCCAGCGGCACCTGCTGTACGCAGGATGGTACCCAGATTGCCGGGGTCACGCATCCTGTCAAGAATAAGCAGGAAATGGGTTGAGGGCGGGAGAGGCAGCATTTTGATCGCCATGACGGCGAGGATACCCTGGGGCGTCTCCGTCTGGCTGATGGCGTGCATCACCGAGTCGCTCACCTGCTCGATGGGAACGCCCCGAGCGGAGAACCCATCCACCACAGCCTGACCGCGCTGATCCAGCTGAGCAGTGAACAGCACCAGACGCGCCTCCCAGGAGGCATGCAGGGCTTCCTCTGCCAGACGCACCCCTTCGATGACGAACTCACCCTGCTCACGGCGCGCCTTAGACTGCGCCAACAGCCTGCGCACGGCCTGGACCCGGGGGTTATGGATCGAGGTGATCATGCTGCTCCAAGGCGTCGGCAAAGACTTGCCAGGTGTCACGATCGTACAGCACCATGCGAATGAGCTCCAGGCGGGAGGTGGGGTTATCAGCCAGATAGCCCGCGATGGCTGCCAGGATCACCTGGGCGGCGAGGGGTACGGGGAAGCGGTAGATGCCAGTCGAGATGGCAGGGAAAGCGATCGAGTGAAGACCGAGCCGGTCTGCCAGGCAGAGGGAACCGCGGATCGCGTTTACGAGCTTGGTCTCTTCGTCCCCCTCACCCCACACCGGGCCGACGGCATGGATGACATAACTGCAGGGCAGGTTGCCGGCATTTGTATAGGCAGGCTCAGCGTGAGTGACCAACCCGTGCTCTCGCACCCACTGGCTGCTCTCTGCCTGGATCTGTGGGCCTCCGCGACGGACGATGGCGCCCGCCACACCTGAGCCGTGCTCGAGGAAGCGGTTGGCAGCATTGACGATCGCATCGGTGGTCTCGGCGGTGATATCCCCCTGGGCGACCTCCAGCCGCTGCCCGGAGGGCAGGGTATGAGCTATAAGCATAGGGTCCATGGCACCTCCCACGTGATTGGTCCCATTTTACCTCAGGGGTAGCTTTTTATAACAAGAACCCGTTTTCATTCAGAAAACGGGTTCGGGGAGTTTTGTGTGGAGAAAGTGTGAGGGTTATGCGGCTTTCGCTTGGGCAGCGACCGCAGCAAATGCCTGCGGATCACGTACCGCCAGATCGGCCAGCATCTTGCGGTTGATAGTGATCTTATTAGTCTTCATGCCGTGGATCAGGCGGCTGTAGGACACACCGTTGAGCCGTGCAGCGGCGTTGATACGGGCGATCCAAAGGTGGCGCAAATCGCGTTTGCGTTGGCGCCGGTCACGATAGGAATACCATAATGACTTGAGCATGGCTTCATTGGCACGTCGATATAAACGATGACGTGTGCCAAATTGACCTGACATCATTTTGAGGATTTTCTTGTGGTGACGGTGTCGATACGGACAAGTTTTTACACGAGCCATTATTTACTCTCCTGCGAACCCCTGGGCGCCGGTGGCTTTACACCACCAGTTTTATGCACCCAACGGCCGCACATAAAGGGTGGATATGATGGGCGGGCGACCCGTTGGGTCGCCCCAACAGCCGCGATAAATGG
>JBGPBQ010000002.1:0-45850 GCA_041481345.1 Anaerolineae bacterium | reverse complement strand
CCGGGTAACCCCCGGGACGGGGCAACCTGACGGATCGGGCCACAGAAACAGACCGCACTCGCACCTACGGGTGTAAGTGTAAGGGTGAAAAGGTGGTGTAAGAGACCACCGGCGTGGGCGGCAACGTCCACGGCCAGGCAACCCCCGCCTGGAGCAAGGTCAAGCAGAGGCAATCCCATGGGAGGTGGCTGCTCGTCACCTGGGCCGCAAGGTCCGCAGCTTCGGGTAGACTGCATGAGGCGTGAGGTAACTTACGTCCTAGAGAGATGATCATCAATGCAGGGAAACCTGCATGGACAGAATGCGGCTTACAGGCTGGCCTGGGGAAAAAATATCGATAAGTCTATCGGAAGGACTGAATGCAAATCCTCCTTTCGTTTTTTACATGGCGGAGGGCGCGAAACGGTATAATAATCTTCCTTAAAGGGGAGGGAGTATGGAATGGGTTAAGGTTTTGCGGGTGAGATTGGAACACGATATATGCAAACCAAGGTGAAAGGCGGGATCATTCTTGACTGATAGGGCAGCCAGACATTTCTCGTAATGATCAGGATACAACAACCTTTTGGGCGGGTAGTTTATTGGGGTGAAAAATAACGATTACAGAGCTTAAAGCTAAGGGTGAATTTCATGGATACTTCTCCAGATATGATCGGCTTACAAGGCAGTGAGATATACTGCAGCTCGTGGGAGCAGCTACTACAAACCCGGCAGCTGATCATTGCCTCTAACCATGGACCGATTACCTTCCATACGGATGAGAATGGGGTGATCCAGCCACAGCGCAGCGGAGGAGGGGGGCTCGTGTCTGCGATATCCGGCATCGCACAGCACGTGGATGCTTGCTGGATCGCCAGCGCACTCTCGGAGGAAGATAAGACCTGGCAGGGGGGAATGGTGTCCATCGCTGAGGGAGGTGGGTCGATGCAGGTGCAGTTCGTAACGTCAGCAGAATCTGCCTATGATGGCTATTACAAAGTGATCGCTAACCCGCTGCTGTGGTTCCTGCAGCATTCGATGTGGGATATCTTCCGCTCGCCGACGATTGACCGCACCACTTGGCAGAACTGGCAAAATGGATATATGGTGGTCAACCGGCAGTTTGCAGAGGCGGTCTCGAAACAAATCCTGGCAAAAGGGCAGCCGTCTTTGGTGATGCTCCAGGACTATCACC
The DNA here is from genome assembly GCA_041481345.1 of Anaerolineae bacterium. Classification (GTDB taxonomy): domain Bacteria; phylum Chloroflexota; class Anaerolineae; order Anaerolineales; family UBA4823; genus FEB-25. The sequence goes on along the minus strand of JBGPBQ010000002.1, from coordinate 44,676 downwards.
TGTACCTGGCGCCGTATTACATCCGCAGAGTATTCCGCCCGCGGAAAAAATACACCCTGATGCATTTCATCCACATCCCCTGGCCTGGAGCTGAAGATTGGGGCTTACTGCCACCACGCATGCGGCAGAGCATCCTGGAAGGTTTGTGCTCGGTGGACTTGCTGGGGTTCCAAACGCGGGAGGATGCCTTGAACTTCATCCGCACGTGTGAGAGCCACTTACCGAGGGCGCATGTGAATTTCAAAAAAAGCCGGGTGTGGTATCGGAACCATACCACCCATGTGCGCGAATTCCCGATCTCGATTGACGTGAAGGCACTCAAACGATTGGCCCTGTCGGAGGAGGTGGCGGAACATCACAAGTCATTTTTGGAACAATACGGCGGTAGCCCGTTGATCCTGCGCATCGATCGCATCGAACCCAGCAAGAATATTGTGCGCGGCTTCCAGGCATTTGATGAGCTGCTCGAGCTGTACCCGGAGCACCGCGGCAAGGTGCAATTCCTGGCATTATTAGTCCCCTCCCGTATGGAGGTGGAGCAATATCAAAATTATCTGAACGAATTAATGGGGGCTGCCGGTCAGGTGAACGCCAAATATGGGGACAGTAATTGGGAGCCGGTGCGGGTGATGGTGGGAGAAAACTATCCGCGCGCTGTGGCAGCCATGCAGCTGTATGATGTGCTGCTGGTAAATTCGATTGCAGACGGGATGAACCTGGTCGCTAAGGAAGGTCCGGTGGTCAACCAACAGCAAGGGGTGTTGGTGCTCTCTGAACGGACAGGCGCCCACGAGCAGCTTGGGTCGGGTGCGCTGGTCATCCCACCGCTGGATATCTCCACGACTGCCAGTGCGCTGCACCAGGCGCTGGTCATGCCGCCTGACGAACGAAAAGAGAAAGCTGAGCGATTACGCAGCCTTGTCGAGCGGGAGGATATCGTCGATTGGCTGTGCAGGCAGCTGGAAACCATCGTTGAGCTTGGTTTATGAAAACCGCGATCCTGCATTACTCACTCCCTCCGGTGGTAGGAGGGGTCGAGGCGGTGATCCAGGCGCACGCTTCATTGCTTCTCGGTGCCGGCTACCCGGTGACATTGATCGCCGGTGCTGGTGAAAAGGCTGCCCTCCCAGATGGGGCGGAGTTTATCCGAATTCCAGAAATGGATTCCCGCCATCCGCAGATCGTTCAGGCCAGCCAGCAGCTGGAAGACGGCAAAGTCCCGGATGATTTTGAGTTATTAACAGCTAGCATCGAGAAAGCATTAGAAGCTGCCATTGAGGGGATGGATCATGTCATCATCCACAATGTGTTTACCAAGCATTTCAACCTGCCACTGACGGCAGCCCTGATTCGACTGCTCGACCAGGGGAAGATCAAACACTGCATCGCCTGGTGCCATGATTTCACCTGGACCAGCTCCCACTCGAGGCCAAATGTACATCCAGGCTACCCGTGGGACCTGCTGCGAACATATCGGGAAGATGTAACTTACGTGACAGTATCGCTCCACCGCCAGGCAGAGCTGGCAGGATTATTTCATTGCGCACCTGAGCGAATCCAGGTGGTGTACGATGGGGTCGACCCGGCGGACATATACAGCCTGTCAGATGAGGGTCAGGTGCTGGTCGAGCGCCTCGGGCTGAATGAGGCCGACCTGATTCTCTTGATGCCGGTTCGCGTCACCCAGGCAAAGAATATCGAGCTCGCCCTGCAGGTCACTGCCAGCCTTGTATCTAAGAGCATCCGCACGAAGCTTGTAGTCACCGGTCCACCCGACCCACATGACCCCGAAGACATGGCATATTATCACAGCTTATTGGAGCTGCGCTCGAAGTTGGGTGTCGAGCGGGAATCTGGGTTTGTGTATTCATCGGGTCCGCAAGGGGAAAACGAGTATGCGATTGGTTTACCGCTGGTGGGAGAACTTTACCGAATTTGCGACGTGCTGTTCATGCCCAGCCACAGGGAGGGGTTCGGGATGCCGATCCTGGAAGCGGGATTGATTGGCATGCCCATCTTCAGCACGGAAATCCCTGCGTCGGAAGAGATTGGAGGCCAGGAGGTGATCCGGTTTTCGGCGGATTCATCAGCAGACCAGGTGGCAGAGCTGATCCTGGGATGGGCACGAAACAGCCCTACTCAGCGCTTGCGCCAGCGTATCCGAAAAAATTTCACCTGGCAGGCAATCTTCAAACATGATATCCTTCCGCTGCTGACAGGAGGAGGAGAGGTTTGAAGTTTGCGTCTGAAATTGAGCTGAATGCATGGGTGTCTGCAGCTGAAAGGTTATGGCTGTTCCTCGATTATGATGGGACATTGGTGGAATTCACCCGCACACCCGATATCATCAAGCCAGATCCAAAAGTCATCGAGCTGATCAAACGGCTGGCCGGGAAAAGCAGGATTCGAGTAGCGATTGTCAGCGGGAGGCGGTTAAAGGACCTCCAGGCGCTGTTGCCGGTCGAGGGGATCTTCATCGCCGGCACTTACGGCATCGAGGTGCTAACACCGGAGGGAGAACGGATCCATCGGGAGGATTATGCGTTGGTCCGCCCCTACCTGGAACGGTTAAAACCGCATTGGGAAGAGATCATTGACGGGCGCAAAGGTTACTACCTGGAGGACAAGGGCTGGTCACTGGCGCTGCACGCACGCTTCGCCCCTGAGAAGGAAGCCACACACGTGATCTCCACCATCCAGCAGAGCCTGGACCAGGACATGATCACCGATGAATACCGCCTGATCAAGCAGAAAAAATTCCTGGAGATCAGCTCAGCCAAGGCGCACAAAGGCAAGGCGGTCACCTTCCTGCTGAACAGCTTCCCCATGCAGGAAGCACGCCTGGTTTACGTTGGGGATGACAATAATGATGCCGAAGCGTTCCAGACCATCCATGCCAATGATGGTGTGGCGATCTCAGTGGCGCAGTATTTCGGCTATATCCGCTCGACCGGGGGTGATTATGTTTTGAAATCGCCCAAGTCGGTGCGCAAGTGGCTGGAGAACCTGGATAAGTGGTTTTAAAAGATCCAACGGTGATGAGACCCGCGCTCAGTCACTGATATTAAATTTAGCATCGACCTATTCCCCTTCAATCACAACCGAACCTTATAGTCTATTCCATTTTTTATAATTTATAGGACATTATCCTCGCAGTCTCTGATGGATCAGCAATTAATCACCTTAAAAGCCCGATAAATTCACTGTAGGTTTACTCAAGAGGCCTTAATTCCATATAGGCAATTATGCCTATAGGCGCACCCGTCAGATGGCGCTCATCCCGAGCCGATCGTGCCCGTATAATCCCTGAAGATCCCCAAATAACGGAGGTACCTGGATTGAAATCAACCCTGGTAAAGGTAATTTCTCTACTGATAATTTCCCCAATATTTTTAGTGGTTTTATCCGGCTGCAGCAGCGCCTCTTCCGGGCTGGGCAACCTGCCGATGGCATCGATGGATGGCATGCCGGATGGAGTGAAGTCCGCCCCGCCGGTTGTCCAGCAGGCCTACCAGTACGCAGCTGCCAACCCGGATATGATGAAACAGATCCCATGCTACTGCGGGTGTGGTGACATCGGGCATACCTCGAATTACTCCTGCTATGTCTCCGGCGCGGACGCGAACGGGCGGATAGCCTATGATTCACACGCTCTTGGTTGTTCCATCTGCGTGGATATTACCCAGGACGTGATGAGATTATCCAAGCAGGGTAAGGCCCCTCCCGAGATCAAAACGTATATCGACCAGACCTACTCTCAGTATGGTCCTTCCAACATGCCGTAATCTGTAAATTTTCAAGCATGAAATTAAACCATTGGTGGCATTGGGTTATCCTCGCCGGGCTGGCAGTAGCGGTCATCTTCATACCCGTTCCAGCAGGAGCAGCCGCGCCGACTGAACGTACTTTTCGAGTTGAAGCCAGCAGATTTGAATACTCCCCGGCAGTCGTAAAGGTTAATCCGGGTGACCGCGTGACAATCGAGCTGGTGGCCACAGATGTGGTTCACGGGCTGGCCATCGATGGGTATGACCTGCAAACCACAGCGGACCCCGGTAAGACGGCGCGCATCACGTTTACTGCAGACCGAAGTGGTACGTTCCGCTTTCACTGCACGGTGACCTGTGGGAACATGCACCCCTTCATGACCGGAAAGCTTGAGGTGGGGCAAAACACATTGTTATGGCGGGCAATGGCTTTGGTTGGGCTGGCACTCTTCGCGGGTGTGTGGAAGGGACGAAGATGACCCGACTGCAGGAATTCCCCTGGACAGAAAAAGCAACCATAGACGTTGCGGTGCCGCAGCCCGTGAAGACGCGCACACTTCCTACACAGCTCAACTTATACCGCATACCCTGGCTGCAAGCAGCGCTTGCAAACCCATGGCCGCAATTCCTCCTGCGGGTGGTCATGTTGATGGGTTTCTTGTTCACCATTGTGGTTGCCCTGCTGGGCTCGCGAGTTGGAAGCCATAATTTCGCTATTATCATGGTGTGGATTGCCTGGTGGACGACGCTCAAGCTGGGGTTCATCCCCCTGGGCGGGCGTTCGTGGTGCAGCATCTGCCCCATCCCGCTGCCGGGAGAATGGCTGCAGCAGGGTGGAATCATGGAAAAGGGTAAACGCAGGCTGGGGCTACATCTAAAATGGCCCAAGGCACTCCGAGGTTCATGGCTTCAATCCGGCGGGTTCCTGCTGATCGGCATGTTCAGCGCCATCACTCTCACCGACCCGCAAGTCACAGGCTGGGTGCTGCTGGCGCTGTTCGCGCTGGCGGTCGGGATGAGCCTGGTGTTCGAGCACCGTGCGTTTTGCAGCTATATTTGTCCGATTGGTGGTTTCAGCGGGATGTATTCCAAGGCAGCCCCGGTTGAAGTGAAGGTGATCGATAAGGAAGTATGCGCCCAACATGGAGATAAATCCTGCTACCGGGCGTGCCCGTGGGGTGTGTACCCGCTGGCGATGAAGGACAGCTCGACCTGCGGGCTATGCATGGAATGCCTGCGGGCGTGCCCGAAAGATAACCTGGCGTTAAACCTGCGCCCGTACGGGACCGACCTGGCACGACCCGTCCAATCAACCCGGCTGGATGAAACCTTTCTGGCGTTAATCATGCTGGGCTCGGCGCTCGTGTTTTCGGCGGTCTTCCTTGGACCGTGGGGTTGGCTGAAGATGAGTGCATACAATATCGGATCGCAGGCTTGGCTGGTGTATGCGGCAAGCTTCCTGGCGCTTAACCTGCTGGTGCTGCCCGGAATCTTCGCCATGTGTGTTGCTGCTTGGAAAAAAATCAGTCACAGCAGCCTGCCGCTGAGGCGGTTGATTGCCCAGGAAGCGCAGGGGCTGCTGCCGCTGGGATTATTGGCCTGGATGGCGTTCACCATCTCCTTCGCGCTCCCCAAGCTTAACTTCGTCGTAGGTGTAATCAACGATCCATTCGGATGGGGTTGGAAGCTCCTGGGCGCCAGCAGTGGTGGGGGCCTGGATGTTTCGCAGATCAGCCTATTGCTGCAGGTGTTCTTGCTGGTGGTGAGTGTGTTCTGGTCGGCTCGGGTGACCCGGAAGCTTTCGACAACAGACGAGAAGATAAGCCGCCCAACCAATTATCCGCTATTGGCATTTTACCTGGTGTATGCAGGCGCATTCTTATGGCTGCTGGCAGGGTAGACGATGATTAAAGAATGGATCGCACGCGGTATCGTCATTCTGGGGCTGGCAGCGGTGATTTCCATCCCGGTGATCAAAACCGTGCACGGCTCAAACGGAATCGTGATACATGCCCGCATGGCGGAGAAAGGTGGGTGGACCCCTGAAAATCTGACTGTGGCAGTGGGTGAACCGCTTCATCTGCGGCTGACTTCGGATGATGTATCGCACGGATTCGCCGTCGGCCAGCTCAACCAGCCCGCCGTGGAAATCAACCCGGGTGAAATGACCGACATCACACTGGTGTTCACCAAACCAGGCAAATATACCTTTTACTGCACACGCTGGTGCAGCCTGAACCACTGGCGCATGCGCGGTACGATCGAAGTCACCGACCCGCCTGCGAAGACAGAACCGGCCAAGCCGCCATTGTACGTCTCGCTGGGGCTGGATATCGACACAGCTCACAAAGCCGCAGTCACCCCAGTGGGTATACCCGCTGCCTGGCGCGGGGCGTTGCTCAACCTCAGCGTGCCGGTAACATATTTAAACCGCGATTATTACCTCTCCCATACCCCGCTGGACTTATGGTCAGCACTCAGGTCTGACCAATCGTATAAAGACCTGTCTGAACAGGAAGTTTGGGACCTGGTGGCGTGGGTGTGGAAATCCAACACCACCCCAGAACAGGTCCAAGCCGGCAAGGAAATTTATTCAGCCAACTGCGCCGCCTGCCATGGAGAGAAGGGCGGCGGGGATGGGGTTTTCGCTGACCAATTAGCTGCAGGCTCTGCCAATACAGCTTCAAACCAAAATACGGGTGAGCATACCCAGCGACCAGCGAACTTCACCGACCCAGCGACGATGCTTTCCGCCAGCCCGGCCCACCTGCAGGGAAAGATCATCCGTGGCGGTATGGGGACGGGCATGCCCGCATGGGGGGCGATATTTACTGAAGACCAAACCTGGGAATTAATCGCTTATTTATGGACATTCCAATTTAATTCGGAGGTTACACCATGAGCCAACATAAACAAAACAAAACCCTCAAAAACAGGAAGAGAAAACAGCAATGGCCGATGATCCTGCTGTTGGCAGGCGGCCTGCTGCTGATCACCGGCATATTCTTCGCCTTCAGAAAGCCATCCCAATCTAAAGCAGCCATCATGGTCACCGGGTCGCCGAGTCTGAAGGTGAGCCAGGAGAAAGTGGACCTGGGCGACGTCAAGCTGGGCCAGACCGTGGATGTAAAGTTCACGCTGACCAATGTGGGTGACAAGACACTGCGCTTTAGCAAGACCCCGTATGTCGATGTCGCGGAGGGGTGCTGACCCCCTACTCCTGCCATCGGTTCGATGGCACTTAAACCTGGCGATACCACAACCCTCGACATGAAGTTCATGATGCATGCAGGTATGGATGGGAAGCATGACTTCCGCGTACACCTGCCCAGCAATGATACAAACTGGGGCGACAAGACTTTGACGGTATTGTCGAATTGGGTACCCTGATCATTCTTCAGCGATGTGCAATGCAAATTATTTCATCGTGGGAAAACATTCTGAATGAATTGGAGCGGGTCGAAACACTTGTCAACGGTTCAGGATGCCTCGGTGAGAACATGAGCTTTATGCAAATACTGCAGGAAGAGATGAACGATCGAGGTTGGCCAACGAAATGATTATGAGCGATAATACCGCTCTTACACTACTGGATCAGCCCTGTGACGAAGCCGTGGGTTGGGTGACAGAGCAGGCGCGCCGGGCAGGTCTATCGGTGATGCGCACCTTTGACCTGCAGATAGCCCGCCAGACCCACACGTCTTGTCCCTGCCCCCACCATGGGACCGACCAATGCGACTGCCAGATGGTGATACTGTTGGTGTATCAGGATCACCGGCAACCCCTGGCGATGATCGCCCATGGGTACGAGGGGCAGACCTGGTTCTCGGTGGTGGACACTCCGCAGCAGCGTGCAGACCCCCAGCTAGTAGCAGCCATGCGGCGTTTAGTTACAAACCAAGCCCAATCTACCCCAGGTGCATGTCATTCGCCCATGGCAGGAAATGATCCGGTCCACTCGCTGCCGGCTCCTGGTGATGGATGAAAATAACCACCGCTGGGAAGAAAGGAAGATCGTATGGCACCGTACAGAAGGATTAATTTTTACAGTTGCCTGATGGTTATGATCACCTTGTCGGCGCTGGCGGGATGCTCATTCCAGGCGATTACTCCTGTCGGATCGACATCCACTCTGGCAGTCCCTTCACCGGAATCCACACCCAGGGTAGAGATCCCCACATTACCCCCGCCGACTCAACCCGAGCCGACGGAAACCCCGCTGGTCATGAGCTACCGCTCCATCCTGCTGCTCGAACGGGCGGCAGATCTGATTATCGAATACCTGGGTGACGTCCAAGCGGGATCTATTAACGGCAGTGATACAGCTGCCAGTCAACCTTACACGATCGCTTTCCCGATCGCGATTAAAGCCTACAACCAGTCCATCCCTCCCAGTGAGCTCGGCATGTCGTGGAGGAACGTAACCACGATCGCGGTGGAGTATAACAAGGTGTACAGCCTGATCCAGCAGGGAAAGCCGGTCGCAATGGCGGATTATTACAACCTCAAAGCATTCCGCCAGATCCTGAGCAGTGAACAGGGCAGGATCGAGGTGAGCCTGACGAACGCTGGCATGGACCAGGATTTTTTTAACGCTGAACAACAATCGGTAGACCAGCTGCTGCAGCAGGAGTACGGCGATATACCTGTGCCAACGATATCCCCCTGAAATTGCTTCAAGATACTCTCATTCGTGCTCAATAATGTCTAGCGAAATTTTGAAAAACCGTAATCCAGAAGCTCATTTCGTTATAACTCAAACTTGAAAAACCAAAGGAGAATGAACATGTCAGATCAAATGGAACACTCGAATGCTGATAATCCATCCCTTGATCATGATCCAGGCTCCAATCCACCAGACCACCGGAGGCGAGGGGTGGCTGTCAAAGCGCTGGTGTTGTTAGTGGTCTTTGCACTCGGGGGTGGAGGAGGATATATGATGGGGCGGCAGTCGATGCATGCAGCTGTTCCCACAAGCCAAGCCCAAAGTCAGCAAGACGCGATGACGCTCATGAAGGAGGTCAACCCACCGGATGGTTATAAAGTGGCAGCTGTGTTTGGTGATGTCGGTCCACAGCTGGTGGCTGCCGGGGCGATCGATATGGCCAAATTCGTCAGCCTGTATCAGCAGCAAAACCAACCGCTGACCGATGACCAAAAAACCATCCTGTCAAAGGGGACCAAGGCCAGCATCGTTTTCACGCCGGGGAATGCCTATTTTTTACTGAATTTCTTCTGGGCGCTGGGGTTGACCAACCAGAACGCCATCCTCACCGATGGACCGATGATGTCTGGCGGGAAAGACCAGGTGGGTGGATTTGCTTCCACCGGTGGGTGGACCCTGGGCGTCAAAAAGCCGACCGAGCTGTATGCCAGCACAAAAATCATGGCACTAACCGATGAACAGCAAGCCAGGCTGCTGGATGTGGCCTCTGTGGTTTACCGGCCATGCTGCAACAACCCCACCCACTTCCCAGACTGCAACCATGGGATGGCGATGTTGGGATTGCTGGAGCTCATGGCTTCGCAGGATGCATCCACAGCTGAAATGTTCGATGCTGCAAAATATGTGACCGCCTTTTGGTACCCACAGCAAATGTTGGAAATTGCTACCGCCTTCAAATCTGTCGACAAAGGCGATTTCACCCAGGTGGACGCCAAGACGGTGGTGAGCTACCAGTATGCGTCAATATCAGGATACCAGGCCGTGCACCAGTATCTGTCGCAGAATGGATTGCTCGAGCAAGCGCCCAGCGGCGGCGGGAGCTGTGGGGTTAAATAACCTGCCAGAAATGAATTTATTTTCCATAGAAAAAGTTTGGTGCTCCGTGGTTTAAGGTAAAACAATTTGAGCATATTTCTCCGTCGATATTGGATCATTCCCCTGACGGTTGTGTTGGGAGTGTACGCATGCTTACCCTTACTGGCACCCGTCCTGATGCACGCTGGTCTGGAAGGTGCGGCAAAAGTGATCTACTTCATCTATTCATGGCTGTGCCATCAGCTGCCGGAACGCTCCTACTTCCTTTTCGGCAGCCATTTCACGTATTCACTCACCGATATCCAGAACGCCTGGCAGCAGACCAACAACCCGGCGATCCTACGGCAGTTCATCGGCAGCCCGGAGATGGGCTGGAAAGTGGCCTGGTCTGACCGGATGGTGTCTATGTTCACAAGCCTGTGGATATTTGGGTTGTTATGGTGGCCCCTGCGTCGTAAGCTCAAGCCGTTTCCATGGTGGGGTCTGGCGTTATTCCTGCTGCCTATGGCAATTGACGGCACCAGCCATTTCATAAGCGACCTGGCGGGGATTGGGCAGGGTTTCCGGTATGGAAATTTGTGGCTGGCTGCAATTACTCAACACATATTCCCATTATCCTTCTACTCAGGTGAGACGTTTGGAACTTTTAATTCACTAATGCGCTTATTAACTGGCATGCTGTTTGGATTGGGAATCGTCTGGTACACTTATCCATATTTGGACCATGTTATCGCCTCACCAGACCAACCATTAGCGGCTGCCAGACCTGTTTCAGGAGCAGCCCAGAAGCCTGAAAATATTTCAGTATGACACTTGAAACTGACCCTATCGCTGTTCTCCTGGCTGACGATCATGCCATCGTCCGGGCAGGCATCCGCCAATACCTGGAACGTGCCGGCAATATCCAGGTGATAGCTGAAGCCGATGACGGCGAGATGGCGCAGAGTCTGATCCGCCAGCGCCAGCCGGATGTTGCGGTGCTCGACATTCAAATGCCGAAGTACAGTGGGATTGAAGTCACGCGTTGGGTGAGGGCAAATTTCCCCACAGTGGGTGTGTTGATCCTGACGGCATACGACGATGACCCGTATGTGCTGGCCGTTTTACAGGCGGGTGCGAACGGTTATGTGCTGAAGACTGCCTCCCCGTCTGATCTCATCCAGGCGGTGCACGATGTGTACGCCGGTAAATCGGTTTTAGACCCAACAATCACACAAAAGCTGCTGGCTCAGCTCAGCCAACCAAGGGAAGCCGTGCAAGTGGAGCAGCTAACCGAACGCGAGCTGGAAGTGCTCTCACTAGCCGCCAAAGGCTATACCAACAAAGCCATTGGTGTGCAGCTTGGCATCAGTGACCGTACCGTCCAGGGACACCTGGCGCATATCTTCAACAAGCTGCAAGCCGGCAGCCGCACTGAGGCGGTTATGCGGGCGGTCTCATTGGGGTGGATTTCGCAGACCATCGGAACCATTGCCGAAGAATGAAAGTAAGTTTATGAAGGCGTCCAAGCGCCCAAAGTTCGGGATTAAGCTGCCTGCCCTGGGATTGGTGCTGCAGCTATTTGCGATAATCTTGCTACCGCTGACGCTCCTATTAGTGGCGATCACCTTCGGCAGCCTCAGCATCCACCAACAAGCCATGCGCAATATAGTGGGTGAGAGGGATGCAAGGGCTGTGCGTACCGCAGCAAGCGCGCTCAATGCCCAGGTAGATTACCGGATGAAAGAAATGCAAATCATCGCGGATCTGCTCTCAGCGAATTCCTCCCAACCAATCACCACCACCCTGGCTAGCATAAGCTCCCTGATGCCCGATTTCGATGCCGGTGTGGCGATATTCAGCCCGCATGGGGAGCAAGTCTCTATCCAGGGAGATCCTCAAGTGATGACTGAGTTGACTGCGGAGAACCTAAATTGGCCGGCGGTATTTGCCCGCCTGGCGGCACAACCTGGCAAGCTAGTGGTAACCCAGCTCTCTGGTAACACAACTTCGATTGGATTGATCTCAACCAGGCTTGGTAATAATAATTTGCTGTTGGGGGCGTTTTCGGTTAACAAACTGGTCGAATCGACCCTTGGCGATATCCTACCCTCAGACGGGCAGCTGTCGATCATGCTGGTAGGGGCGGATAACCAGATTCTGTATAACGCTGGGGGTTTTAGCGACCGAAGTGCGCAACACCCGGGAGTGGCGGAAGCCCTGCAAGGCAAGAGCGGTACAGCTTACGTGAAAGTCGGCGGTGATGAGCATGTGACGGCATACAGCCCGGTGCCTGCAGCAGCGTGGGCGTTGATCACCGAAGAATCCTGGCAAGCCGTCTCCACACCCACCTTACAAAGTTCGCAAATTGCCCCATTGGTGCTCGTTCCGGCGGTGCTTATCATGCTGCTGGCGCTGTGGTTTGGGGCAAGCCAGGTGGTCAGACCGCTGCGCGCCTTGGAATCCAAGACCGCCACCTTGGCAGCGGGAGATTTTAAGACCATCCAGGAGCCGGTGGGCGGGATTGCCGAGATACAGCAATTGCAAAAAGAGCTGATCCAGATGGCAGATAAGGTCGATGAGGCCCAACGCAGCCTACATGGCTACATCGGTGCGATTACCGAGGCTCAGGAGGATGAGCGCCGCCGTCTGGCACGTGAGCTGCATGACGACACCCTACAGGCATTGATTGCCCTCAAGCAGAGGGTGCAGCTGGCCCAGCTTGGGCATCAGTCAGCTTCACGCGAGCCCGCCCCTGAATCAGACGAATTGAATGAGATCATGTTGCTAACCGAGCAGACGATTGAGAACCTGCGCCGGCTCACCCGGGCAATGCGACCGGTGTACCTGGAAGACCTGGGTCTGGTGCCTGCGCTCGAGATGCTGGCGCGTGAGACTGGCGATGGGATGAGTGCGAGCATGGAGTTCCACCATCAGGGAATCGAAAGACGGCTGCCGGCTTCGACCGAACTTGCGCTATACCGGATGGCACAAGAAGCCTGCAGTAATATCACCCGGCATGCCCATGCGCAGTGGGCATCGCTAAGTATAAATTTCTCGTCAAATGCAGTGACTTTACAGGTGGTTGACAATGGGCTGGGTTTCAATTTGCCGGACAACCCGGCGGAATACGCCGCCAAGGGTCATTTTGGGTTGCTCGGACTGCATGAGCGGGCAGAGCTAATTGGCGCCACATTATCTATAAAGTCTTCAGCAGGCAAGGGCACCAGCCTGACGGTTACTTTACCTGTGCAGCCGTATGAAGCAGATCAAAAATAGGAGGATAGGATTATGTCAAGTTATGGGATGAGTATAAAACTCAACGGGACCCTCGAGGTGGTAAAGGAACACGTTGTAGAAGCGCTCAAGACACAAGGTTTTGGGGTGATTACCGAAATTGATATGCAGAAGACCATGAAAGCAAAGCTGGGCGTGGATTTCAAGCCCTACCTGATCCTGGGAGCCTGCAACCCGCGCTTCGCCTATCAAGCACTCTCGGCGGACGAATCCATCGGTCTGCTCCTGCCGTGTAATGTGGTGCTCTGGCAAGACCCGGATGGCGTAGAAGTGAGCATCCAGGACCCTGAGGTGATGTTCAGCGTGGTCGACGAAGCGACGAAACTTTCGATGGTGGGATTCCCTCAGGAAGTAAAAACCAGCCTGAGGGCGGTGCTGGAGGCGTTGAAAAGCAGCGTTTGAATCATCCTTCAGGCAAAACGCGTGGACCAGGCTTTGGTGGGAACTCAGTCGCCAGCAGCGGGATATTTATGGGTAAAGCATAGCATATCGGTATCAGGATAGGAGTTGAGAGGATGTCTCGATCGATAGTAATAACCACAATATTGGCAATTTTGCTGCTAACAGCATGCAGCCCCACCCAGTCGCCGCAGGCAGCGGTGGGAGTGGTTGGGAAGCCTGTCTCAGTTGCAGGAGGCGGTTACACGGATATCAGCGTTAGCGAGTTGCAGACTTTGCTAGCGAACAAGGATTTCACTCTGGTGAACGTGCATATCCCCTTCGAAGGGAACATCGCCCACACCGATCTTTCGATTCCATATGACCAGATCGCCCAGAACCTGGATAAACTACCGGATGAGAATGCCAGGATCGTCCTGTACTGCCGCAGCGGGCGGATGAGCAGCATTGCGGCTGAAACCCTTGTAGGCCTGGGCTATACTCATATCTTCAGCCTGGTCGGTGGCATGGCAGCCTGGGAGCAAGCAGGACAGAGCATTGATCGTTAGCGAGTTAATTTGGAATTAATGAATTTGTGCTATAACCAAATTGTTACAAGGAAGGAAATAACCTTATGGAAAAAGACCCGGTATGCGGGATGGACGTTGACCCGAAGACTGCAGAATATACATCAATTTACCAGGGGAAAACGTATTACTTTTGTTCGCCCGGTTGCAAACGGGATTTCGACAAGGAACCGCAGAAGTATGCCAAAGCTGGGATGCAGAGTGATGAACACCACCACCAGCACGAGCATTCCGCCTGATCATAACCGTGCTGTCATAAGTACACCGTATGGTAAGTTTTCTTTACTCAGAGCCTAGAGGAATTTTAGGTTCTCTGGGTCATCAGCTATAAAGCGGATACCTTAGTGCTTCAAACTGCGCCAAGGAAATGGTCTAGTATTCTAGGTATAGAATGCAAGGTTCGTTGGGAGATTTGATATGATGTTCGGAACATTTGGGTTTGGATGGTTAATAATGGTGCTCATGATCGGCTTGCCGATCATGGGAGTTATTTTGATCCTGATGGCAGCCGCCGGATTCTTTCAAAACCGGTCATTGAACGTATCACCAATAATTGAGCAGCCACAGGTTGATCGAAAAATGAACAGCTCATCCTCCGATGCGACAACCGCTGCACGTTACTGTGCACATTGTGGCGCTGGGTTGCAAACCAATTGGATGCATTGCCCGCAATGTGGCGCACCGATCCATTAGTTTATTTCATGACATTGAGATTTTTATGTAGTTGGAAAATCAAACAATTATTCCAGCTTAATTTGCCTGTTATCAGCATTTAAAATATCGTAGCGCAGCTTTCCCCCGCAGTACTCCTCGACCAAACCCATCACCTGGTTAGCGATGGCATGCACCTCCTCCAGCTCCACCGGGGGCAGGCGGTCGATGTTGATCTCGAGGCTACGCGTCTCGGGGAGGGTGAGGGTGTAATTCGCCTGGCGCCAGGTCCAACGGCGGGTAAGCACCGTGTTCCCTTCGACGAAAATCACCTCACCGGGCAAGGGATGCTCGATTTCCGTGGAGCCGAATGGGACGAAGGTTTCCTCACCGGTCGCCAGGCGCAGGGAGATATCCTGGGTGAGCTCGTCTATGGAATGACCCCCCACCGGCACCAGGTGCTGCAAAGAGACAATGTTACCGATATCCACCAGGGCGTTGATGCTGGGCAGCATGTCCCCTCTCAGAGCCCGGCGCGCCATAGCTTCGATGGACGACCTGAACTCACTCGGCTTGGCGCCGAAGGCTTTATACGCTTCCCGCCAGGGTTTGATGCGGGGGTGCTCGGCGATTGATTCCAGGTGTGCCTGGGCGCGCATTGTTGCTTCAGCCTCACGCAGCAGCTGGATCAGCTTTTCAGGGGAAGCACCGTTGTGCACCCCGAACGCCAGCACCACCCCCCGGGCATAACCCGGGTATTTGTCAAATATTTCCGGTGAAATTGAATAGCTCAGACCAGTCAAACCAGACTCCTAATATCATAATCCTGACAGGCTGGAACCAACGCTGATGCAGATACCCTTGTAGCGCAGGAATTCTTCCATGGCAAACAAGAAGTCCATCAGGTATTCACGCGTGGCGGCTTTACCCAGATGACCCACGCGGAACATCTTTCCCGAAAGTTCGCCCAAGCCGCCCCCGATGGCAATCTCGCGCTGCTCCACCAGCCACGTGCTCAGCTCATTAAGCTCGAATTCGGTGCGCCGGCAGACACCGGTGACGATCGGTGATGCGCATTCATCCTTAACGAACATTTCATAGCCCAAGGACCGCAGCCCCACCCGCACCGCACTGCTGGCCCGGCGATATTTCTCAAAATGAGCCTCGAGCCCCATCGCAACGATCTTCAACAGGCTGGTGCGCAGGGCCAGGATGATATTGGTCGGCAGGGTCACCGGGGTTGGGTGCCAGCTGCCCCACTCGGTGGCGTATTGTCGCCAGGTCTTCAGGTTGAGAAACCAGCCGTGGTTCGTCTGGGTGTGGCTGTCCACCAGCTTCCAGGCAAATGGTGACACGCTGATAAAGCCCATCCCCGGCACAGCTTCCAGGCACTTGTTGGGGGTGGTGACGCACATGTCGATGCCCCATTCATCCACCCGCACATCCGCTCCACCCATGGAAGAGACTGCATCAACTACTACGACCCTACCTGCCTTCTTGGAAAGCATGGCAAGCTCGCGCAGAGGGTTCATGACCGTGGTGCCAGTTTCATGATGTACCAGTGCCACCACTTTAGCATCTGGGTGGGCTTTGAGCATCTCGCTTAAATCTTCGATGTCGAGAGGCTCACCCAAGGGGGCTTGCAGGGTGACCGTTTCCAACCCATACCCGCGCGCAATCTGTCCCAGGCGCTCACCAAAGAAACCATTATTGCCCACGATAATCTTTTCACCACTGGCGAGCAGGCTACCGATGGCCATATCCAACAGCGAGGAAGCCGGTCCGGGGATGAAGAAGATCTCATTTTCAGTTTTGAAGACCTGCTTCAGCAACCCTTGCGTCTCATGGTAGATTTCCATCCACTCGGGTCCGTAGTGACGGATGACCGGGGTAGCCAGGCTGGCCAGCACATCTTCATCCACATCGCCGGGTCCGGGGGTGTACAGCTTGAGATGCTTGACCATATCATTCCTCTCCGTTCACACGCACCAGTTCAATATCTGCCAGGCGCAGGAACTCGCGGGTATTCTCATCGATGCGATATTCCTGGTCATATACGATGCGCACCACGCCGGCATTGATCAACATCTTGGCGCACTGGATGCATGGGAAATGGGTCACATAACAGGTGGAACCCTTAGTGCTCACGCCGTGAAGCGCCGCCTGGATGATAGCATTGGCTTCGGCGTGGATAGTGCGCACGCAATGACCGTCCATCATCAGGTGACCGACCTCGTCGCAATGGGGCAGACCGGCGGGGCTGCCATTGAAGCCGGTGGTCAGAATGCGCTTTTCAAGCACCATTACTGTGCCGACGAAGGCACGGTCGCACGTGCTACGCAGGGCTACCACATGCGCAATTTTCATAAAGTAAATATCCCATTCAGGTCGCATGCCGATCACTCCCTTGGTCAGACTGGATAGAACTCGTACGGTAATTGTATGATGGCAGGGCATGAATTGCAAGCCTGCATGGTTAACATTATAATCATCTCATCAAACCCGGCATGCCGATACCTTTCCGACCTATTGCCCGCTTTCTCACTCGCACTTTACATCCTGCCCCCAAGGTTGACCTGACTGCTGCGGAGGGATTGTTTAGGTCGATGGCTGAGCGGAATTCTGTGCAGGGAGCTTTGATCACCGTCAACCACTATACAGCGCCCGATTTTCAAGCCTGGTGGTTCGTCATCCCCATTAGTGCGGTCTTCCCGGTCAATATTCACTGGGTAGTCACGGCTGGCTGGACCAATCCAGGCTGGCTCAAAGGGCTCACCCATTGGCTTTTCCCGCGTGGGGCAAGGTTAGTGAACTTCACCCCCATGCCAGCCATGCCGCCTGACCCCGCAGAAGCCGTGCAGCGGGCAGCTGCCGTGCGAGAGGTGCTCAAATATGCCAGCCAAACCCCGCAAGCAGTGATCGGAATGGCGCCGGAGGGGGGAGATCAGCCGGGAGGTGTGCTGGGGGGATTACCTCCAGGTGTAGGCAGGTTCATGTACCTGATCAGCCAATCCTGCCCGAATATCATCCCAGTGGGGGTGTGGAAGGAGCAGGGATGCATCAACCTTAAATTTGGCAACCCATACCAGTTGGATGTCCCGCCTGACCTTTCAGCCCATGAGCGGGATGTGTTGGTGGGGGATATCGTCATGCATCACATTGCCATGCTGCTGCCGCAGAGGCTGCGCGGGAAATATTTCAATGGCGATGCCATCTATGGGGAACCGGAGCTGTAATCACAGGGAAAAAATAAAAACCAGCTCGCTGAAGGAGCTGGAGTGGACTTTTTCTAGAATTTGCTATGGAAAAACCGAATCTTGTGTGGTTTGAAGAAATTGTGGTCTCCCGCGGAGCTAATAAATGCTGGAAAAGTGCTCGATGTAATGATCGTAGGTGTTGCTGGCAATGACTTCCCACGGCTTCGCATCTGCAGGCATCTCCTTGAAGAAGCTGGGATTATCCAGCTCTTCATCACTGAGCGTTTGAATCTGTGCCAGCAGATCAGTAAACGCTTGCTCTTCCACCCTCCAGGCTTGCAGCAGGGATATGGTCAAACCTTCCGTCTTGATGAGTGTGTTGCGCTCTTCAACCGGTAAGTTCCACCAGGGCGAGCCATCGAAGGAGCGCAGTTTCATCATATTCACCATTTCGCGCTCGTACCAGGCAACGTGATAAAGAATATCGCGCAGGCTCAATTCGCCGGGTCTGCGCGGGCTGGAAGTGCCGAAAAGATCAATCCCTCTCCAGATCTGGTGCCACTGTCTTCGTCCGTTCTGTAAACTAAGTAAGAAATCCGTTTTGGTCATATCAACGATTTTACTACAGCTTCGAGTAGAAATGAGATGATTTAAAGCACACAGTAATTATGTGCAAGGATATTACTGCTTTCTCGAAAGAAAACTTTAAGACCAATTCCTACAATCGATCACCCTGAGATCCCCGCTGGGCAGACCTGAGGTACAGGAAGCTGGTGATGATTGCCCACAGGAATAACGCCAGGAATAAGCCCAAGCAGCTCAGGGCATAGGCATCCACACTTGAGTTGACGGTATAGTAAAGGAGTATTGACCCGATCGATGTGCCCAGCCCGACTACTAATAGGCGCCTGCCTGCGTAAGCGTTGACCTTGTACCAGAGTTGAGGGTTCTCTAGCGTGGAAGGGATGCGGAAGCCGTATAAGCCGTTAGGCGGTATTTTACCCAGGATGAGGGGAACCGACAGGCCTGCCAAGACCAGCCCACTCATTGCATACATGGTTAGTAAGATTTCCACGGTAATTTATTATCTCATGCTTTCTTTGCCAGCGCCAATACCACGGGCAGCCCCCACATGCTTCTTATTTCTCGGTTTTCCATGGAAAATCCTGCGTTTTGGATCATCTTGTGAGCCTCGATCGGGCGGCAGTCCACGTAGGTGGGCAGGTGAGTGTGGAACCATTCGTATAGTCGAACTATCGTTTGAAACTTTCTTCACTCATTCAATGCTTCAAGCAAGGCGCGGGCTTCTTTCAAATCAGGGGTATCGAAACCCTCGGTGAACCAGTTATACACCACAGCCAGCACCTGGCGGGATTCGGTATTACGTCCCTGACCCTGCCATAGGCGCGCTAGGCTCATGGCGGCGCGCAGCTCAAGGGTTTTGGCTTCCTGCTGGCTGGCTACGTGCAGTGCCTGGCGGAAGCAAGCCTCGGCCTCTTCCACCTTGCTCGAAGGTTGAAGGAGAAGCATTTCTCCTTTCATACGCAGGGTTTCCGCGTGGTAGAACACTTCTCCAGTCTCTTCGATGAAATCCTCTACCCGCTGAAGAACTTGAGCGGCTTGTTCCACCTGACCATTCTGGAGAAATGCTTCAGCCTGAATGGTGAATTTCATGGAAAGCGCATTTCGGGTTCCGATAGCCTGTAAAGCCTCCAGCCCCCTTGAAATGCTTGCCAGTCCAGCTTCTAGCTCTCCTTTTTGAACCCGAGAGAATCCCTGCAGGAATTCCAAATCCGCAGAAAAAAGTGGCCGTGAGTACTGAGCCAATAGAAAAGAACAGGATTGTATGAGATCGCTTGACCCTTCTGGTTCCCTCATCAGCAAGCGCAGGGAAGCCGTAAGCAGTTGGGCGACCAGCTGACTATCTGGATCGCCCAATATCTGGCCCAGATCGATCGCCTGCTGGGTGCGGTTCAATGCCCTATCGGGGTAGCCGAGTAGCCATAACGTCCAGGAAGACCAGATGAGGCAGGCAATCTTTGGGTCTGTTCCATAAAAATGATGTAGTTCGCGGTGCTTTAGGGGATCGTAAAAGTCGATCATCTTTTCCAACTGTGATGAAGCTCCGTGTAATTCTCCTAACCAAAGCAAGTTATAACCAGATACCCAATTCATTATATGGATGAGTAAATCATCACCTGCGCTTTCAGCCACACGAACGCCTCGAGGAACTGTCGCTAGCGATTTCTGGTACTCTGCGCGTATGGTGTAATACGCAGCCAAAAAAGCCCAATATTTGGGAAACAATTCCGGTTTCAGGGGGATGCTATTCAAGAGCTGCGCCGCCCTGCCGCAAACTGTACCCAATTCCGGAGAGGAATAGCCGCGCGCCAGCATTAAAGGTGCATTCAGATTTGTCAGAAGCTCCAGTTCCAGCAGGTCTTTATCCACCGTACCCGGTTGGCTCTCCAATAAGGAGAGTGCTTTATTTAAATGAATAATTGCGTCCTCAAAGCTTGCCAGGCGAGTAGCTTGTTGACCAGCAAGGTGAAGGTAGTGGATCGCCTTAAGCGGGATTCCGGCTGTCTCAAAGTGGTAAGCTAGCTGGACCGCGTTCTCATCCAGCATGCTGGAATAGCGTTCTTCCAAAGTGTAGCCTATCTGCTCATGCAGCCTGGCGCGCTCGACCACATCGAGCTGGCTGTACAGGTATCTCTGAAAAAGGATGTGGCGGAAGCGATAGCAAGAAAGCCTGTTCCCGTTCACACTCCGGCTGCTGTCTGCCTGAACCAGTTTGTAACGGCGGTCGAGATCAGCACTCAACAACATTAGTACTTGTTGTTCATCTATCCCCTGAACTTTAGCCGTGACTTCCGCAGTAAAACGCTCCCCTTCAATACTGGCTGTTTGGAGCAGGTCCACGAGTGGCTGCGGCAAATGCCTGAGTCGTTCAGCGATAGCCGCTTCAACCCTGGGGGGCAGGTGGTCCCAATTCAAGGATGGAGAAACCACCCACTCTCCTTGCTGGTTTTTGATTACATCCCCTCGCTCCTGCATACCATACAGCATTTCTACTGTGAAGAGGGGGTGGCTGTGGGTATAGCGGGACAGGTCATTTCGAAAGGTTTCATCGAATCGATTGGGCTCCAGGTCGAGGTAGGCGTCGATGAAGCTACGCTCCTCCAGCTCATCCAGGTTGATGAGAATATCCCCATGCGATAAACGAAGCTCGTTGACCATTGTCACCAGGGATGGAGAACCAAATCTGGAGGACAGAAGCTCTTCGACGGGTCGGAAAGCTCCAACGATCAGGATTCGGGCGCTTTTAAGTTCCCGGGAAAGATGAAACAGTAGCCCCAGCGAGGATTGGTCCGCCCACTGCAGGTCATCCACGAACAATAGGAGTGGGACCTGGCGGGCAATCGCGGCCAATACGCGCCAATATTGCTGAAATAAATCCTCCTGAGAAGGGGGAGGTCCACTCACTTGTCGTTCGACCAGTAACTGTAGATCGTCTATCCAGGAGGGATTATTTTGAGCAACAATGAAAGCACGCTGGAGGAGAGGTGGCCCGGAGACAAAAGTGCCGATCAGCGCTGGGCCTTCCTGCACCAGTGCGCGTACAGAATAACCCGTGAGACGCCACATGCGGCGGGCATGCTCTTGGGTGATGGAACCGGCTTCCCAGCGGTGCTCCACCTGACCGGTAAGCATTTCTAATATTTCCCTGAAAGGCAGGTATGGATCGCCTAAGCCAAAATAAGCATGGCTGTTTCCCCAGGCAACCGCCAGGGCAGGGCGAGCTTCCAGAGCCTGGTGTAAAAATTCCTGAATCAGAGCGGTCTTGCCCTGACCAGGACTACCCGTAACCAGCATGAGCTGACCTTTGCCAGCCATTGCGAGATCAAGGGCTGTATGTAAGCGGTTCAATTCCTTCTGACGGCAAACAAATCTAGACTGGTCGACGGGCAAGGTGGATGAATGGCGCAGAAAGTCGGGAGGGCATAGAGGAGGTGATAATTTATCCTCATAGATCTGTGCGTATAGATGTTGTGTCTCCCCCTCGGGCTTGAGTGACAGTTCTGTCGATAATGCCTGGCGGCAAACTTCGTACTGTGCCAAAGCTGCACTTCTCTGCCCGTTAAAGTAGAGACAGCGCATTAGCTGGCGGTGAGCCTCTTCCCTCCATGGGTCCAGTTCGAGCTGACGTTCAGAAAAATAAATGGATTTCTGATAATCACCAGACAGTTCATCATCACTAGCCAGCAGCTGAAAAACCTGAATAGCCAGGCGGTCCAAATGCTCGCGCTTCAGTAGCACCCATTCTTCAAAAGCGATGCTGTCCGGGATCGAAAGGCCTTCCAAAAAGCTACCGCGGTAGAGCTCTGCAGCCCAATTTAAACTTCGAAAATCCAACGGATTCTGGTGAGCCAGGGTGCAATTGCGCTCGAAAGTGCTCACATCGACCATGCAGCTGCTATTTAAGTTAAATTGTATTGTCTGGGGATTGATTTCAAGATAGGCAGGCTGTGCAGAGCGGTCCCCGATCACTTTACGGAGGTTGGATAAGGCATAACGCAGGTTGCTCAGGGCGGTCGATTCCGGAAATTCAGGCCAAAGCAGGGCAGATAATTTCCTGCGCTGGTGAGATCGGTTTGCCTCAACAGCGAGATAAGCCAACAAGGCGCGCACCTTATTGGATTCGAAACCTGCCAGTGGTGTTTCCCCCTGGGTAACTTGAAAAGATCCAAGCAAGCGGATTTCTAGCAGGTCCGTCGTTACCTCTCTGGTTTCACAACAGCCTGAAAATCAACCGGTAAAATATTATATCATTTTTCGTAGGTTGACTATACATTTACATATTCCCCACGATTTACCCACGCCACCTGGTTAAAATGATAGTGGATTGAGTCCCCGACATTCCAACAAACTTAAGCCAGAAGATACACTGAATCACGCAAGTCTACTAATTTAATGGCAAAGACTCAACATAGGGATCTCTGAACTTATTGGATCCCTGAAAGGAGGCGATCAACGAGCGTCAAAAGGAAATTCTCGGAAAACCAACCAAATTTCAATCTTTTTTATTCCTGAGGAGGAAAAAATGAAAGCAAAAAGGATTACAGTAGTCTTTATGCTGGCAATGGTGGTCATCCTGGTGAGTGCTGTTCCAGCCGCAGCCAAGCCTGTCCGGATATACTATACAGGCGCTGAATGTCCGATCACTCAGGGAGACCCTGAGCGCCAGTGGATCAGCGAGGACGGTATATTGCATCAACGGGGTATCCCAGTCCATTCTATAGTAACATCCGAGAGCCCTTATTGGTTAGGGACTAATGATGTGGTGATGAACACGGAGATAAATCTCGCAACAGGTGAAGTTCATGGATACGGTGCAGTATCTATTCACCCTGATGCATATGCTGGAACTTGGGAGGGTCATTTCTCTACCCATGTTTATTCAGATGGAACCCTCCTAGGCAGTGCAACGGTGCATGGCACGGGTGAGTTGGAAGGGATGAAAGCTTTCAACACACAGTCGACCCCACCATCCCCAAGGGAGGAATGCTTTTATATGAATACCCTCGACTCGGGCTATATCCTCATCCCGTAGAAAATAGCCTTGGAGGGGGATTTACCAGGTAGAAAAGGGAAGTCTGATAGTAGCTTTATCAGACTTCCCCAACTTACCGTACAAACTTGATCCTTTCGACCCAAAGCTGTTGGATAATCATAACCAGGATTTGGAAATGGACGCAATTGCATGATCCCTGACGAAGCTGGCTACCGATCTTTCCTGCTCCGCATGTGGTGCGTGAAACAAGACCACGAAATTGCCTGGCGAGCGTCGATGGAGAATCCGCGCACTGGGCAGCAGCTTTTCTTCACCACCCGGGAGGCTTTGGACGAATTCCTGCGGAAATTGGGGGAAGATTTAGAAAATGAGCTAGAGATAAAAGACGGGTAATTACACCTTCTTCGCGATTACCAGTTCTACCGGCAGGCCCCACATACTTCTTCTATGCATATTTTCTGTTCTGAACCCGGCTGCCTGGATCATGAGGTGAGCCTCGATCGGGCGGCAGTCCACGTAGGTGGGCAGGTGAGTGTGGAACCATTCGTATAGTCGAACTACCCAGCTGGGATGTTCAGTATGGAGCATCGAGACCACCCCCAGCCGTCCGCCTGGCACTAGTACACGCCAGCATTCCGCCAGAACGAGCCGGATCTCGGGTGTGTCGAACAGCTCAAGGGTGAAGCTGAGGAAGACGGCGGTGAAGCTGGCGCTTCGATAGGGCAGCTCGGCACCATCACCCTCGACCAGCGTCACACGCTTACGCAGACCTGCCTTCGCCGACCGGGCTTGCGCCTGCCGGAGCATGCCGAGCGATAGGTCAATACCGTATACATGCCCAGGATCTCCCACCTTTTTAGAAAGTTCTACCAGCCCTTTGCCGGTGCCACAGCCGATCTCCAGGACTGATTCAGCCTCACCGACTGCCATCATCTCCAAACCAGCTCGCATCAGCGGCGTCTCACTGGCGCCTGCCAACAGGTCATAAGCACAGCTCAAGCGGTCGTATCCCTTTCGTGCGGTGCTTTTGGATCGGTTCACCGGGCTGATCTGCATGGGATTATTTTAACCGCATACAGACGCGGATATAAGACAATTAGCCACCTCCTCCGAATGCAGTCGGAGGCAGGCTGATGAACACAGATGAATAAAGATATAAAGAATTTATCGCAGATACACGCGGAATAAAGCGGATATATGCGGATATAGAAAATAATATTAATAAAGATGAAATAAATGTGCTGGAGTATTAACTGGGATGAATCAATGTGGGTTGGTTAAAAGAATTTCTCTGCGTAATCGGCGTACTCTGTGGTTGATTCACTTGTCAGGCTGAATGCTGACGGCTTATTGCTGACAGCTGATGACTGACTGCTGATCGCTGATGGCTGAATGCTTATTGCTGCCTTTTCCACTTCCACCCGGTTCCGTCCATTGCGTTTACCGCGGTACATCGAGGCATCCGCCCGTTCGATAAGACTCACAGAAGTGTCACCATCCCGGTAAAGGCTGGCCCCCATACTGATGGTCAGATGTTTGCAGTGGGGGAAATGGTGCTCTTCCACCAGCCGGCGCAGCTTCTCAGCCAGGTTGGCTGCACCCATCAGGTTCGTATCGGTGAGCAGCAGGACGAGCTCATCACCACCCCACCTCCCCAGATAGTCAGTGGAGCGGGTGCTGCTGCTCAGCACATGGATGAGCTCCTTCAAGACGTCATCCCCGGCGTTGTGCCCGAAGGTGTCATTAATGCGTTTGAAGAAATCCACATCGATCATTAAAAGCGCCAGTGGGTTGCCTGAGCGTTTGGAGCGATTGATGGCGTCAGCGATGTACTGTTCCATAAAGGTATGGTTGAAAATCCCGGTCATGCCATCCCGGATCGCCAGGCGGTGCAGTTTTTGAGTGTGTAGCTCAGTCTCAAGCTCGTGCTGCACGGTATAGCTCTGCATGAAATAGATACACCCAGCCAACACGGCGTACTGTAACACGGATAATAAGGAGAAAAGCCCGTGATTTACCCCAGATAAAGCCTCACCTTCGAATGCCCCCAGGCGCATACCAGCAACCTCAAAGACCAGGAAGATGAGCACACACACACCAAACACACCCACCACTCTGCGGCGCTGCTCGAAACCGTAGATCAGAATCGGCAGCAGCAGCCCAAAACATAGACCCTGGCGGGAAAGGATGTACATCAGCGGATCAGCTGAGGCAGCGTTATCCAGCTCGAGCAGTGTGAAGACCACAATGAGGGTTGCCGGTATAAAGGCGAAGACGATTTTCGACCACTCCACGTGCCGCGCCCCGTTCAAGGCGAGGATGGAGCAGCCCGCCAACATTCCGCACAAGAGCAAGCTGAATGGGTGTGCGAACCCCATTAGGATAAGCAAGAACGTCCCTGGCAGTGCCATGAGCAGACTGATAAAAGCGATCCGGTTGATCAGCGCCAGGTTTTTCTTCTGGTAGAACGGCATCTCAGGCGTGATGCCAAGATCGAAAACCCAGCCAAGCCCTGCCCTCATCACCACATGCGCAGATGAAAGGAACAGGAAAGCTTGCTCCACCCATGGCTGGCGTGGCTGATCTTCGGTCGGGATATACCTGGCGAGACTATTTCTCAATTCCATGCTGGTCAGCATCCTCTACGAGATTTGACCACAGGAAGCCCCGTGGAGCCCCTGGCATCCAGGAGCACTCCTGTGATCATTGGGTGAGGATGCATGTTATGTGCCGGGTCTCGAATCCACAGGGGTTATAAAAAGGATGTGCGTACCGCACATCTTTTGTTATGTTTTATGAGATCTACAGATTGGGGTATTATTCCTTCGGATGCAATCGCCTGCCAGCTTACCTGCGCTAAAAGCCACACCCCGATGGGGGCATTGGTCCACCGCACAGGCGATTTTCCCCTTACGGTCGCGCCAGAAGACCATTTTCTCTCCCAGACGGGTGCCGCCAACCGGTTTTCCACGCCGGACATCCTTGGATTCGAGGACCACATACCACTGGTTGGGGATCATAATTAGGCTCCGTCTTATGAGAAATTTGCGCAATTATAATCGGATAATTGATGATAATATTTTGAAACTCTTCTATTCAATATTATTGGCGAGGAGGTTGTAAAATACATGGGATTGATCCCTTTTCATGGAGGTCAGCAAATGGTCGATATCTTACAGGATTTCTCACCCGCCAGCCTCGCTGTTGCCAACGAGGAAAACCTGGCTTCATGGATACCTGTGTTCGGAAAGATGGGGGGAGCGCGGGTGGAAGAACGGACCGGGATAAAAAGGGCGATCAGCGATATTCCTATGTCTCTTTTAAACAGTATTATGGACACCCGACTCGCGCCCGATCAGGTGCAACCGACCATTGAATACGTAATTGGGGATGCCAAATCGCGGAATGTGCCTGTATTGTGGTGGATCGGTCCATCCACCCGCCCGGCAGACCTGGCAAGTTACCTGGTGAAGTATGGCTTTACCGTGGATGAGGACGGCCCCGGGATGGCGGCTGACCTGGAAAATCTGAATGAAAGCTTGCCAAAGCTGGCGGGTCTATCCGTCCAGCAGGCACAAGATGATGCATCCTGGTGGGCATGGAGTAAGACGATGGCGCAAGGTTTTGAGGTGCCTACCGGAAGGATCGAATTTGCCGTGAACACCTGGCATGATCTGCTCGGTCAGCTGAACCCAGAAACGACACAGGCTTACACCGCCTGGCTGAATGGTAACCCGGTGGCTACATCCCTGCTTCTGCTGGGTGGGGGAGTGGCGGGGATCTATGCTGTCGCAACTATCCCAGAAGCGCGCCGGAAAGGGATTGGCGCACAGGTGACGGTTTATCCACTCCTCCAGGCGCGCCTCAGGGGCTACAAGGTCGGCATCTTGCAAGCTTCTGATATGGGATTGAGTGTGTATCGCTCGCTCGGATTCCAGGAATACTGCCGGATCACCTCGTACGTCTGGCGACCTACAGGGACAATTTCGTGAAACTTGAGTTCGATGCAGATCACTGCCGATTATATTGGTTGGGGCGAAGCATCTGCTGGGAAAGTTTTGGATTCATGATAATCTGTACGAGCAGTTGCTTCGCCCGTACCTGATTCCTGTATCCATAGGATGCCATGAAAATGATTCGGCATTATTACCCATTCATCCAAATGGATGTTGAAAGTATTCGGTCGTCTGAACCAGCAGGCTTTAATCGCCTTTCCCATTTCAGACAGAACAACTTTATCTTCTTGTATACCTCCAAACATACTCTCTCTCTGCCATGCCACCATGGTTACAAAATACGCTCCCGCCAAAGAATAATCATACCCTTTCAACCGGTTGGAACGACGATGATGAACCAGAGGGTTAATTGTCATTCAAACCCTCACATAACTTTCGTTCTGGGTAAATCTCATCTCACATCATTGGTTCTAACTTCACGAAATCATTTTATCCTTACTGGTCAACAATCTTTCCACTCACAAAAGCATTCCTTAAAGACAAATCAATGTATCCAATCCAATATCCTATGCCATAAACCAATCAGCGGCAGGAACCATGGCTTCCCGTTGTATAACCCCAGCGGAGCGGTGGGGAATTCATAAGTGCTGTAGGGCATTTCTTTCACCGTCCCATCCAGGATGGCATTGGCTATTTGCATTCCCAGGTGTGTGCCAAGCGCTACACCGTGACCTGCAAAACCAAGGGCGTAGTAGATGCCCTCCAGCTGACCGGTATGCGGCATTTGGTCAAAGGCGAAGTCCAAAGTGCCACCCCAGGCGTACTCCACCTCAACGGCTTTCAATTGTGGGTACACATGGACCATCTCCTGGCGCAGGATCTCAGCGCTCCTGCGTATGGTCGAGCTCGACTCGGGGAAGAAGGCTGCCCGACCACCGAATACCATGCGGTTATCGGCTGAGAGACGGTAATAGTTAAGGAAATGTTTGTAATCGAATACCATCCTTTTATGAGGGATCAGGCTCTGGGCCAGATTTTCTGGCAAGGGTTGGGTGGCGATGATATAGGACCCGATGGGGATGATCCGGCGCTGCAGAGCGGGAGTGGCTGAACCGGTGTAACCGCCGGTAGTCACCAGCACCTGCCTGGCGACTAACTCTCCACGCTGAGTCGTAAGCTTATAACCGCCTGGTTTTTTTTCAAGGTGCAGCAATCTGGCTTTTGGGAGAAGTGTGCCTCCCGACCTTGCTACCGCCCTGGCCAACCCGGCTACATAATGCGCCGGGTTCAGACCTGCGCTGGTCTCGTCCACCAGACCGCCGAAGTAGACCTGTGAGCCAATCTCAGATAGGAGTTCATCTTTTGGGACGAGGCGGGTCCGATGGTTGAAATGCTGAGCGTACCATTCGGTTTCATTCTGGAGGGCAGTGAAATGAGCAGGCTTGTTCGCCACCAGCAGGTGACCCGTTCGGGCAAATCCGCAATCGATATGCTCCCGGGTGATGGTGTGCTCCACTGTGGTGAGTGAGGCGAGCGAATCTTCGAACATTTTGTGGGTAAGGTCATGACCGTACCTGGCTTCGACCACTTCAGCGTCCAGCTTGAGGCCGGTGAGAGCCATGCCTCCGTTACGTGAGCTAGCGCCCCATCCGATCGTCTCAGCCTCGAGCACAGCAACCGTCACTCCCCGCTGAGCTAGCTGGAGCGCAGCCGCCAACCCGGGAATCCCGCCGCCGATTACTGCCAGGTCCACCTTCGACGGAAGGCTGTTCAGGGGGTCAGCGGTTGGCATTTCAACTGTGTCGTGCCAGAAAACTTTTTCGATTAATGTCATAGCGCAGCTCATCAGTCAGGATGGGTGTTTCTCCATCGGTGGTGGGATGATGGATAAATAATCGCCGAATAGATGATTGTAGATTATATTCCCGCGGCTAGCATGATTATAGCCAGATTCTGGTTTATCTCAGCAAACTAAAATTACAATATGAATTAATTTGGGATTGGTGGAACATCACCGACCTCGAATAGAACCCTCTGGGTCATAATGAATGGAGATGGATCGACGCGTAGGGGCGGGTCTCACAGGAGAGATATGATACTGGCGCATAAATCGATGATTTACGAAGAGATAAGCCACGGGTAAAAATGACCCGCCCAGGCGAAACGAGCGTACTGGTTGGTACTGGCTGGTCCTGGCGGGTCTTGTTGGAGTTTTATCCGGTTTAGGTATTTTGTCCCACGGTTATGACGACATTCCCCTTTTTTTGCCCTGAATCCACGTAGCGGTGCGCTTCGGCAATCTGTTCCAGCGGATAGCGCCGATCGATGACCGGTTTTAGCTTTCCGGATTCGATTAATTTTAGTAGGAATGCATAATCTTCTGCCCGATAATTGGCAGTTCCATAGATGATTTTCTTGTTTGTGGTCAGTGTCGTCCACCCCGCTCTGAGCATCGCTGAGAGGCCTGGATTCCCCAAAACATAATGACCATTTGGCTTTAGCAGCCTGACACATCCTGAGAACGAGCTCTTGCCCACCACGTCAATAATGGCATCGTAGGTAGCACCGCTGCGTGTGTAATCTTCTTTCGTGTAATCGATGACGTGATCCGCGCCGATCGAGTGTAGCAGTTCCAGCTTCCCTGGGCTGTCGACAGCGGTTATGTATGCCCCCCATGACTTGGCGATCTGTACCGCATAGGTGCCTATACTTCCACCGGCACCAATAATCAAAACCGTTTGTCCAGATTGAACATCCGCTTGTCTTAGTAAGTGCAATCCATAAATTCCCCCGGTAGGGATTGTAGTGGTTTCTTCGTAGGTCATGTTGGTCGGTTTTAGTACCAGGTAAGTTTCAGGCAGACTGACGTACTCAGCATATGCCCCTAACCGAAACAAGGTGGGTGCGAACACCTGGTCGCCTTTTTTGAAGCGGGTCACACCCT
Source organism: Anaerolineae bacterium (assembly GCA_041481345.1). Classification (GTDB taxonomy): domain Bacteria; phylum Chloroflexota; class Anaerolineae; order Anaerolineales; family UBA4823; genus FEB-25. The sequence goes on along the minus strand of JBGPBQ010000002.1, from coordinate 14,584 downwards.
TGCCGATAGCTTCAATCTCTCCGGCTAATTCCTGCCCAAGAATGGTGATTCTTTTTGGGTTACTGAGACCCAAAAAAAGTCGTATGGGGATACGGTACAAGCTAGGAACTTTGAGATTTCGAAGCTCGCAGTCCCCTGCTATTACGGTCGTAGCATAAACCTTCACCAGTACTTCATTATCCTTGGGGATGGGTTGGTCCACCTCTCTTAGCTGGAGGACGTCCGGAGGCCCATATTTTGTCCATATAACCGCTTTCATAAGATATCCTGCAACACTTTTTCAGGTCTGGTGGTTCTATCCCATCGTTATGATTATTTTTCCACCGGCATGTCCTTCGCCGATATAGCGCATTGCCTCAGCCGTCTCGCTCAATGGGTAATGTCTGTCGATCAGTGGTACGATTTTTCTGGCTTCGAGAAGCTGTTGTAAAACAACTAGATCCTCCTGGTTTATTTTCGCGATCCCCATGAAGCCCATTTTCTGTCCCCCGTCCCTTGAAAGCATTGGGCCAAGGAGCATGGTCTGGGCCAGACCCTGGAACATATGGTGAGGAGCAATTCCAACCATAACATAAATCCCTTGTGGGTTTAATGAGCGCCTGTAGTTTTGGATTGGATGATATCCATTAACTCCCAGGATCAAGTCATAACGCTGCCCATTCCGTGTGAAATCTTCTTTTGTGTAATCGATGACGAGGTCTGCACCGATCGAGCGTAGCATATCCAGTTTCGTGGTGCTGGCCACGGCCGTAACTTCAGCCCCGAATGATTTGGCAATTTGCACCGCAAAAGTACCCACACCTCCGGAGGCGCCATCAATCAAAACCTTTTGTCCGGGCTGGATTTGTCCCTTATCGCGCTCGCCTTGTAAAGCGGTGATAGCCGCCACCGGAAGGGAAGCAGCTTCCTCGAACGAGCTATTGGCCGGTTTCAACACCAATCTCACTTCACGGGCAGCGGCATATTCGGCAAAAGCACCCGCGCAGGTGCCAAATACCTCATCCCCTGGCTTGAACTGGGTGACGTCCTTGCCAACCGATTCCACCCGCCCGGCAATGTCAGAGCCAAATCTTGGATCTTTTGGTTTGCTGAACCCTTGGCCCATAAGGCGAACAGGGCCTCCATGCATCGTATGCCAGTCAGCGATATTTACCGACGCGGCAACCACTTTTACCAGTACTTGATTGTCATTGGGAGTAGGTTTCTCCATCTCTTTGAGCTGAAGAACATCCGGTGATCCGTAATTCGCTAGAAGTATCGCTTTCATTAACATCATCCCATATTAGATGAGTTTATTATAGACTACGTTATATCCTCCTGGGAAGATTTACTTCCAGGCGTATCAGATACGAAATTGTCACGTAAGGGCGGGTCTCGTAGCGCAATCTCAAGTTAATTTATGACGTATTGGCAAGCTCGAAGAGTTGATCGGCATAACTAAGAATAAGCTCAGCCTGCGCAATTCTGAGGCGCCATTCATCCGGGATGCCCTCCACCCCGTAATACGCCCCCGCCAGCTGGCCATAGATGGCCGTGGTGGTATCGGCATCATCGCCCAGGTTGGCAGCCAGCAGGGCACCTTCCCGAAAGGAGGTGGTATGGTGGAATGCCCATAGGGCGGCCTCCATGCTGCGCGTCACATATCCACTGCCCTGGATATAGGGTGGCTGCTTATGCTTGAACGAGCCATTGGCCACTTCAACGATACCCGGGTCGAGCCTGGTAAGCGCATCCATTGCACCAACATCGAGAAATCTCCAGTCCTCGGGAGGAGATAATAACACTTCCTTGGGTTGCCCCAATAATGCGCCGATGATCAACGCGCCATAATAGCGGCAGGCATCCACAGCCTGCGGAGCTGCATGGGTGGTGCGGGAGGAATTAGCGCAATTATCCAGGGCAAGCGTAGGGTGACGGGCATAGAACATGGGCACCGGTGCAAGCCGCATTAAAGACCCACTGCCCGCTGTGTGAGGTGCATCCGGACCGGGGTAGGGTTCATGCGTACGTTCGAAGCGATGAAGAGCGCCGGCGGTGGTGATGCCAATATCAAAACATCGACCATTAGAAGATAGGTAGCCGGTGCGGTACCAGCGCACATAGCGCTCAAGCTGGTCGATAGGGTCAAACCCAACTTTCTCGATCAGGCTGTCTGCCAGGCACAGCGCCATGGAAGTGTCATCGGTCCATTCGCCGGCGGCGAGATCAAACGGGCCACCGCCGACAATGTCAGTTATCGGTGTAAAGCTGCCTGGTTGCATGAACTCTAATGTAGTGCCCAGTGCATCCCCGGCAGCCAGACCAAGCAGGCAACCGTGAAAACGGGAACGAGAAAGGACAGAAATGTGATTCTCAGCCATATTTTGCGCAACCTTTCGAGGGATTGGGCGTTAATAGATATGTACGCTCAAGGAGAAAAAATATGAATCCGGGATCTAAAAAACTTTATCGTAGCCGTACCAACCGCTGGATCTTTGGTATATGCGGCGGAATTGCCGAATTTTTCGCAATTGATCCGATGATCGTCCGGCTGGTGTTCGTTCTTGGAGCCTTGCTTGGGTTTGGTTCTTTTATCCTCATATATCTGGTCATGTTTTTTGTAGTACCAGAAGAACCCCTGGGATAAGTCTTATTTCTTAGAGCGCAGCATCCGCATCCCATTCAGCGTCACGAGTAAAGACGCGCCCATATCGGAAAAGACTGCCATCCAGAGCGTCGCCAGGCCTGGCGAGGTCAGCAAGAGAAAAGCTGCCTTAATCGCCAGGCTGAAGGCGATGTTCTGTTTAATAATATTCTGGGCCAGGTGGTCGGTGCGGATTGTTCCGGGCAGGTGGGCCAGGTCATCCTGTATTGGTCTCTATGGGCGATCCCCATGGCTAGAGACAAACGTTTCTGCCACCTGCGCTCCATGGTGGTTGTCAGCGCCCGCAGCAGGAGTTGTTCGCTCCGCACGCCCTATTCCAGGCGTCCTGGCAACAATTTTCTTCTCACACTTAAGGGTTAAAAAAGGGGAGGTTGCCCACCTGGATGTGAGTTATCTACAGCTTGAGGCCTTCCTAATAGTAAGTTATAAGTCATTAACAACCTAAATTCAATCGAGCAGGTTACCTCTGTTGGAGGCGGGAACATCTTCCGATAAGGCCTACTTTCCCAGGGCTGTAAGGATTTCCTGGGCTCTCTGCACGGTGTCGTTTAATAGAGCCATCAAATAAGTATGGTTGTGGAAACCGCCACTTTCATCTGATTCAGCGTAGGTCAGGTTGAATTGGGCTTCGTTGAGCTTATCCAGCAAGGCAGGAGTAGTGACACCAGTCATGGCCTGAGTGGCTTTATCAACTATGCTTTTCGCTGAATCATCCAACACCTGGAATTCTGACTTGAGCTGTTTGATTTTTGCTTCAAAACTAGTTGGATCCATATCCGCATGGCAATGTGTGCAGGAGGTGGTGGATCCGCCATCAGGCTCGCTTACGGTGATTGCCCAACTGTGCCCACCCAGGTGAGCAGAGTTGCTGCCATCCACACCGCTGTTATACATGTGGCATTCGGTGCAGGTAGCCCCGGGCATCATTTGCTGATCGGGTACGCCCATTCCACCTGTGCCAGCAATAATGTTATAGCTAAGGTGGTCAGTATTGGCGAAGAGTAGATTCCCATGACATTGTCCGCAAAGTTCACTGGTGCTCGCCATGGGCTGATATTGTTTTGTGGCAGAGTTGAAATAAGCCGGGGTGCCCGGGTTGTGGGGATCATGGCAGGCAGTGCAGGAAACATTCGGCCATTCGGGCTCATTTGTGACGGCTGTATCCGTGATGAATTTCCCATCGGTAGTGGTAAAGAAATAATTCAGGGCGGCAGCCTCAGTCATGCCTCCATTAGCAAGTACGGCAGTGGGGGCATGACAGGCGATGCAGTTTTCGGAATCCTGACCGTTGATGACCTCATCGGGTGTCTGGCCGCTGCGGCTTGCCCCCAATTCGGTTGCCACATCGACCTGGGTGGCACTATGCTTACTGGTTAGCCAGGCATTGTAGATCTGGTGGTCGGTGCTGCTGATGAGCAGGTTGCCATGGCATTGGCCACAGACCTTGCTGCTATCGTCCAGGGCTACAAATTGGGCGGTTTGGGAATTGAAAATTCCGAATTCCAATTTCGCAGTTTGGTGATTATCTTTGACCTGATGGCAAGTCTCACAATTGATTTGAGGCCAGTTGGCGGCATCGGCAACTTTGGTATCAGCAGTGAACTTTCCGTCTGTGGTGGTGAAAAAGTGGTTTAGTGCTGCGGTTTCCGATGTAAGACCGGAGATGGTGACTGCCTTTGGAGCGTGGCAGGCGATGCAGTCTTCAGCATCCGGACCACTGATGACTTCATTCGGGGTCTGCCCGCTGCGAGCGTCCACCAGCTCTTTCGCCACATCGTTTTGGGTGTTGGCGTGCGCTCCGTTTTGCCAGGATGAAAATTGGGTTGGGTGGCAAGCATTGCAGTCGTTAAGTGCGATGGCGGTGGGAGTGGGTGGCAGCGCTGTCGGCGTGCTGGTTGGTATGGCTGTGGGAGTGGGTGGCTGTGGGGAAGGCGTGTTAGTAGGTACGGCAGTGGGTACTGGTGTAGGTGAAGGAGCAGCTGCAGTACAGGCGCCAAGGATGAATAAAACTGTGACCGATACTAAGAAAAGGAATAGCTTCTTTTTCTGCATTGGTGCGTTCTCCCTATATTTATTATAGCAGTAAAATCAGATAGTAGGATATTTATCCTAATTTTATAATAAATATCCTACTGTATTTTTCCTATATATATTTCTATAGATTTTGCTGGTATAAAGCAGAAGTTAAATAAACCGCATAATCGCCGGTGTGTGTAGCGGAATTGGTAAATTATTCGGGATTGATCCGATCATTGTTTGCCTGGTGTTCGTCATTGGTGCCCGGCTTGGATTTGGTTCTTTTATCCTCATATATCTGGTCATGTTTTTTGTAGTACCAGAAGAACCCCTGGGATAAGTCTTATTTCTTAGAGCGCAGCATCCGCATCCCATTCAGCGTCACGAGTAAAGACGCGCCCATATCGGCAAAGACTGCCATCCAGAGCGTCGCCAAACCAGGCAGGGTCAGTAAAAGGAATGCTGCCTTAATCGCCAGGCTGAAGGCGATGTTCTGTTTAATGATTTTTTGGGCCAGGCGGGCGGTGCGAATTGTTCCGGGCAGGTGGGTCAGGTCATCCTGCATCAACACCACGTGGGCGGTTTCCATGGCCTGGGCTGAGCCTGCCCCACCCATGGCGATGCCGGCGTCGGCAGCTGCCAAAGCGGGGGCATCGTTCACCCCATCCCCCACCATGAGCACCAATCCATGCTGGGTCTGCAGGTCACGGATTGCTTCCAGCTTATCCTCCGGTAAAAGACCCGCCCGCACCTCATCCAGGCTGCCCAGTGCCAGCGCCACCTTGCCTGCCACCACCGGGTTATCCCCAGTCAGCATTACCGTGAGAAGATGTGGGTCGATGGCTTTTAACTGCCGGAGGGCTTCAGCGCTGGTCGGGCGCGGCGCATCCGCAACCGTCACATAACCCAACAAGCTGTCATCCTTCCCCACCAGCATCACAGTCAGTCCTTCGTCAACGGCAGATTGGATATTGGCATGTAATTCCCGGTCCAGCCTATCGTCACGTGCGTGGAACAGGTCATGGCTGCCCACCAGGATGCTGCTGCCATTGGAGTAACCCTGCACACCCTGACCAGCGAGGGACTGGACACTTTCAGCCGCCGGGTAGGAGTGAGTGAGCTGGCGAGCTTCGACTTCAGCCATGATCGCCTGGGCCAGCGGGTGCTCCGAACGCCGCTCAACGGTGGCAGCCAAGGCCAGCATATCATCACAGGCCGGGCAGCGCCAGGCATCAGGCACGCAGTCCACTGACCTGGCTTGCGTGACGGTGGGATGACCCAGGGTGAGCGTTCCGGTTTTATCAAATGCAATCAGCCTAGCACGCGCCAGCACATCCAAATATGCGCCACCCTTGACCAGCACACCGCGGCTTGCCAACGCGGTCAATGAGCTGACCATGGTTACAGGGGTGCTGATGACCAGCGCACACGGGCAGGCGACAATAAGCAGCGCCAGGGCGCGGTACAACCAACCATGCACACCATTAACATCCAGGAACGGGGCATTGAACAGCAGGGGCGGGATCACGGCGATAAATACCGCCATCAGCACGACTGCCGGGGTATACCAGGCCGCGAAACGGTCAACAGAACGCTCGACGGGAGCACGCTTGGCTTGAGCTTGTTCTACCAGGCGCACAATGCGGCTGATGGTTGAATCGGTGGACATCTGTGAAACGGTGACCTCGAGCACAGTATCGCCGTTCAATGTGCCAGCATAGACCTTATCCCCAGGAGCCTTTTGGACCGGGACGGATTCACCTGTGACAGGTGCCTGGTTGACCGACGAGATTCCACTGGCGACGTGACCATCGACCGGGATGCTCTCACCCGGACGGACGATCACAGTCTCGCCAATCAGGACCTCGTCTATGGGCACTGTGGTTTCATGCTCATCACACTCCGGGCAGGGTCCACCGGTGTAACCCTCCAGACCCATGTGCTCATTGCAGTCGATGCACGGGCGCATTACGTGCGCCTGTTCAGGTTTGAGGGCCAGCAGGCTTTTGAGCGAGTCGCGCGCCTTCTCTGCGGTGTATCCCTCAAGGGCTTCACCAATGGCGAACAGCAAGATCACCGTGCAGGCTTCCGCCATCTGACCGATCAGCAGTGCACCCAGGGTGGCAATGCTCATCAGCAGGTCAATGGTGATCTGACGGCCGATCACAAGCGCCCTTACACCACGGTTGGCGATCGGGTATCCTGCCAGGATGGCAGCAGTGATCTGCAGGCCCGTCTTGAGCCACTGGCTTACCACCGACCCCTGAACCAATGCCAACGGAATCGACAGTAGCAGCAAGATGGCACCCAAGAGCGCCAGGCGGGTTTGGGTTGATGCATACAGATATCCCAGGAATCCTGGAAGCTTAATCGCAGGTGTGGTTTGAGATCGCTCGCTGCCTGATCCTTTCTCTGCAGATTGTCCTGGAGGCGCAACCTTGTAACCCAAAGCTTCCACGCGTTTGATCAGCTCGTCAATATCAAAACTGCCGTTTGCTTCAAGTAAACCGGTAGTATAGTTGACGTTTACCTGGTCTACCCCCTCGATCTGCGCCAGGCTGCGCTCCAGGCTAAGGGCACAATCAGCGCAGTCCATCCCTTTAATTGAATATTTTACTTCCCGTGACTCGATCTGCATTAATAATAAACCTTCCAACCTGCAATTGCCAATAAAATCGCGCGCATCAGCCAGGCATCCTCATGCGCACGCCGAAAAGCGATGATCTCAATGTCGATCCCCACCAGGCGGGCTGCCTCTTCAAGCGAATAGGTTAGGAACGCTCCCGTTCGGGGATCGCGTTCGTTCTTATAACGAGAAAATAAGTCCATCAAGCTGTAGAAATTATCAGAATCCAGAACCCAACGCTGGTGGATATTATTGTACGAATTTTGCAGCGCCTGCAGCTCACTGGCATGATCATACACGCAGACTTTCTTCCCAACCAGGACTTCCTCGACCCTAGGTAGGATCTCCGCCCACCTGGGGGCTGTTTCCACCATATCATCGGTGACGCCGTGTTCCTGCGTGGCATTCGGCCGGATGTGACGCTTCGGCTTCACCAGCTCGTCCACCAGAGGCATGCCGGAGCTGTCAAGAATGGCAATTTCCACCACCTCAGAAAGCTCCAAAGCACCTGTCGTCTTACTGTGCAAGAACAACGGGCCCTGCTGGAGCAGGTTTCGGGCTTCAAGTTGGGCATCAAGTAGGCTCATGGTTGGCAATTAGCAGTTAGCATCTGGCAATTAGCTTTCAAGGTCAAGTCCTGAAAGGAGTTAGAAAATAAACTCATACACTTTCCGCCATGTGGTGCAATAATGCCCGTGTCAGCAGGCAGTCATCCACCGCACCGTGAGAATTGGGCAGCTGAATACCGCATTGCCTGCCAGCCAATTCCAATGACTGGTAGCGGAATGATTGACGGTAAGGGTCCCAATCTCCAAAATAACGTGCATACAGCTTCATGATATCGAAGAAATTGCTCTCCAGCAAATTCGATCGCAGCCAGGTTTGTTGGTTCGATTGCTTGATCAAACGCAGATCGAACTCAACATTATACACCCCGACCCTTTTATCCAATAGAACGGCCTCTGCCTGGGGCCAGACCTGTTCCCAAGTGGGGGCACCAGCTAGCATTTCGAGGGTTATCCCGTGCAAACGTGCTGCAGCAGGATCGATCTTGCCACGCGGTCGGATACGCTGTTCAAGCAGTATCTCTCCCTGCTCGTCGATAATCCCGATCTCGATCACCTCGGCGGTCTGGTGCAAGCCGGTGGTCTCTGTATCTAAATACACAGGATTGGATTCAAGCAGGAGGCGGGCTTCCGCGATGGCATTGAGACGCCGATTAATGTTCATTCGAGGGTCATCCTGTCCATGGTGCTCATCCCAGCACCACCGGAGGCTGGTGAATCTTCTCAGGCCTGGATGCCAGCAGCTCGTTCAATCGCTGATGATCAGCATAAATGCCCCGATACGCTGGCGGCAGCTCAGCTGCGATGCGGCACATGATCTCTTCGGTAGATGCTGTCAGCTGTTCGTCACGCTTCTTATTATCGAATGGGGGCAGGGTGAAGGTAGGGCCAACGCTGACGGTCACTTGTAGGCGTTTTAGATGTTTCAGCCGTTCCACCACTTCTTTATCCCCACTGCCGGCAATGCCTACCGGCAGGATGGGTAAGCCAGCCTTGGCTGCAATGTAGCTCGCGCCATCCCATCCCTGGATCAGTGATGTATCGGGGCTGCGGGTGCCCTCGGGGGCGATGACAGCAATCCCACCCTGTTTTATCCGCCGCAGGACCTCACGCAAGGCGCCCAGGTCGGCGTTATAGCGGTCGACGAAGATGCCGTTGACTGCTTGCGCCAGCACTCGTGACCAGGCATGCTCATAATATTTCTCGGCCACCAGCATGATGATATCTTTGCGGTTGAGCAGGTAGTAAACGAAGCCTGGGTCCAGTCGCCCGATGTGGTTGGCGACGACAATAAAGATTGTGCCAGCCGGGGGCATATTTTCGGCACCAAATACAGTAACGCGAGAGATGATGCGCAGGATCGCTCGCAGCAGAAACAAAACCAGAGAAAACAACATTAATTAATTTTACCGCAATATAATTGATGAGACAGGCCCGGCATGGATGGGATAACTGACAGGTTTGTAAGGATTGGGGATGATCCAATTACGGCGAGCCGTGATCGTTGAGGCGGCTATATATCTTTTAATGAATTGAGGTATGATTAAATCATACTTAATTGGATCAATTGGAGGCTATCCCAATTTTATGAGTGAGGATTTCTCCCAAAATCGCTGGGATGAAGACACCTCGAAGCGCTACCTTGATTTCGGGCGCTCCTTTGTGCCGGAGCGCGAGGGGCAGATGCGCATCATAGTGGACCTGCTCAAGGGGGTCCCACAGCCGAGCCTGATCCTCGAGCTAGGGTGAGGGGAGGGTATGTTGGCGGAGCTGATCCTGGATGGGCTGCCTTCGGCGACTTACCTTGGCCAGGACGGATCCGCGCTGATGCTGGAACATTCTGGGTAGCGACTCTCCCGCTTCGGTGAGCGGGTTAAACTGAACCGCTTCGACCTGGCTGATTTATGCAGGCGCTGACTCGAACAGTCATTCCATGCGGTGGTGTCCTCGCTCGCCATCCACCACCTGGATGGTGAAGGCAAGCGATTATTATTCAAGGATGTGTACGCTATGCTCGCCCAGGGAGGGGCATTCATCATCGCCGATATGGTCGAGCCGGCGACGAACGCAGGCAGGAATGTAGCTGCCGATGCCTGGGATGAGGTGGTGCGTAAACGTTCGTTGGAGCTGGATGGAAGCGCGGCCGGATTCGATTTCTTCCTGCGTGAGGGATGGAACACCTACCGCTACCTCGACCCGGATGACATTGACCATCCCAGCCCGCTACTCGACCAGCTGAAATGGCTGGAGGAGGCGGGATTTACCGGCATCGAGGTACATTTTATGCAAGCCGGGCATGCCTTATTCAGCGCTTGGAAAGCAGCTGAGGGAAGATAAGGGATCAGGATGAAATCACAAGGAAGGCAGCTGTTGATCGCGATCGTATGTGCTGACCTGCTTATCGTGCTCATTGTATTGGGTATACGCGTAATTAATTCTCACAGATCAGATAATACTGTAGTTAAGAATACTTCCGTCCCAGAGACTGCACCTGGAATTGTGGTCTCTGGTTCTGTGCGAAACTCGAATGGAGTGGGCGTGGAAAATGTGGCCATATATGCCAAGTATGCCGGTTACGCGAAGTTGTTGATCGCTACGACCGATAACGTGGGTAATTACCAATCGGTATTCTATACTATTCCGGGGGATGAAATGGTCACCGTATGGGCTGAACGGTCAGGGTTGCAGTTCAAGGCTGATACCTGTTATTGGCAGCACTATTCTGGTCATGAGTTAAAAGCGTGTGATTTTTTGGCCCAACCAATCATGAAAATTTACTTACCCCTTGTAACCAGGGCGATTTATTAATGTTTTTCTTCAAAAGAGGGCACCCACGGAATCGTCAAACATTTATATTCATCCGCCATCAGCGATGACGGCTACATAGATTAAACCTCGCTTGCCGCGATCTGTGAACGCAGGTAATCACGCTCGGCGGTTTTTCGTGCAACCTTGTACTGTAACTCAGCTGCCATCTCACCCAGCAGGTCACGCCCCTGGTGGCGTGCCAGCTTGACGTCCAGGCTGAGCTTTACAATCGGCAGGCTGCTCAGGTTGTTGATCTGCTGGCGCAGCCCTCCCAGCTTACGCTTCGCCTTTTCCAGCTCGGTCATAGGTTGGCTTGGGAAAGCTTCTGGGAGAATCGATGGCGGTCCAAAATCAACCCCATACGCGAGGGTCATCCCCGCCAGTCTCATGAGGGTTCGCAAATCTCCTGCAGTGTAGGCTTGGTTAATCTCCTTCATCTGGTCGTTCGACAGGGCACGCTCGGTATCAGTGCGCGCCAGATCAGGGTGGAAGCGGCGGGCCAGCCTGCGGTACAGCACCTTGATATCGGGTGCCTGTATATCCTGCTGCGTGGCTGTTTGGTTGGGATTCAGCTGGACCCCTTTGTGGCTTGCCAGCACCGGTGGAGGCAAGTCTGCCAGATTAAGCGTGCGAGGCGGCTGGGGTGCACCGTCCAGGTACTTCATCAGGTCGCTGCCAAACAGACGCACTTCGCGGATATGCCTCAATTTCCCATCCAGGGTAAGGGTTTCGGCATTCAGATCAGATAACTCATCCAGCAGACTACCCATACGGCTATCCACCTGGTCTTCGAAGGAGCGCAGCTGCCTTTTCAGTGCCTCGAGCTCAGCCTCAGCAGATTGAAGCTCGGAGAGGGCTGATTTAAGTTCATGGTCGGCGCGCAGATTCATCCAGTAAATTATACTTCCTGCTGATTCTCATAAGTCGTAGCTTGTAAAATCCATATTTCTGAATATAATTCCTCCATCAGGAATCCAGGGTTTATAATAATTCGCCAGGAGAAGACACAATGCAAACCATACGCAAGATCTTAAGTGAAAAGGGGAGTGATGTTTGGAGCACCTCGCCGGTCGCAACTGTTTATGAAGCTCTGCAGATCATGGCAGATAAAGACGTCGGAGCACTGCCGGTGATGGAGTATGGAAAATTGGTGGGGATATTCTCTGAGCGCGACTACGCCCGCAAGGTCATCTTGTTGGGGAAGACGTCCAGAAAGACCTTCGTGCGCGAGATCATGACCCCACATGTGGTCTATGCCACCCCCGATATGACCAACGAGCAGGGTCTGACCCTGATGACTGCCAAACATATCCGCCACCTGCCCGTCGTCGAGGGAGAAGAAATGACCGGCATGGTCTCGATTGGTGACCTGGTGCGCTCTATCATCTCCGAGCAAAAGGAGATGATCACCCAGCTCGAGCATTATATTCTACATTACACAAGCATCACATAAAAAAGACCCCCTCCCACCTCCCCCATCCCGAAAAAATATTCGGGATAGGGGAGATGAATTCTACAGTTCGATTACTGACATAACTTTACTCCTCCCCCAATTACTGGTTATAAGTAATTGGGGGAGTCCAAGTCCCCCCTTGTTTTGGGGGGGTCTACGATGCGACCCTAACCCATCGGACAGGCATCCTGCGCCTTCGAAGATTTCCGCGTGCTAATTCTTCGACCTGCGTTTTTTTGTGGATCCATTCCCCGTCCCTACCCCACTAAGCCTACTTCCCCTCGTGGCTCAACGTGCCAGTCTGCCTCGCACTTTATGCACTGGTTCAATGACCGCGGCGCGCCAGAGTGAGGCGGTTTCAGCCAGGCGGCGGGCGAGAGGCAGGCACACCCGCACCCCGCCGTCAGGTTTATGGTAGAAGTCGTGGCGCGAGAAGGTGTAGGAAGATACGAAGTCCAGTAGCCACGCGTCAACCTCAGAGCGTGCCGCTTCCATTACATCATAAGCGAATGAAGCGCGGTAGGGGTTGTCCTGATGGATAATGCCCGCATAAGGATCAAGCCCTACTCCAAGCAACGCAATACACGTCTCAGCATAAAGTAAAGCATAAAGATAGTTTAACATGGCGTTAGCAGGATTAGTTGCGTTTCGGTTTACCTTTGGATTGATTAGCGAATGTCGCGCCCCGAAAGTAAGCCAGTGATTAGGTAGATATTTACTGTCTTTCTTTTTAAACCGAAGGTAAATTTTCGAGATAGCATCCCAGTAAGCCACAGCGATAATACCCTCCAACACGAGCACTTCGGGAATACTCCGCGCTTGCTTGATTTCAGAAGCGCGCGACTTGATAAAGCGAGTGGTATCTAATGTGTCACCCTGATAGGTGCAAGTTGCATTGTGCGCGTATTTGCTTAATACCTGGGCTTGGCCATAGGCTTTACGCGTTACAAGGTAGGTGGTGATGTCCCAACCGTTCTGGTTATCCACTGCGGCATATTGAGCGCGCTTGATAGCGATATGTTCACGGTGAGGCGCACTGGCAAGGATAATTTCACCGTCCAATCCGATTTGAATAATTCCCGCTCCGATGTCGAAAAGCCATTTTAGTGCTGCTAAAGTAATATATCCATCATGCCCTAAGATTACAAGGCGCTTGATCTTGCAGGTGGCAGGTGAATACTTAGCCGTATGTTGATCCTCAGCACAGCCATAATGTAAACATAAGAAACCTTTTTCTGTTTTTGCTGAGACCGAGTAACCGGAGAGTATGACTGTGCCATCTTTGACTGGTATTGAACGCTGCTCGGTGGTAAGTTTGGTTTGCATCGTAAAATGCCTCCTATCAATGCCTAAATAAAAAAACCACTTACCCATATCGGGTAAGTGGTTGAAATATACAAAGGCCTCTGGTAGAATTTGTGTAGCCCTTGCGCCGCTTACTCCGGCTATAGGGTCAGGGCTGTGTGAGCGTCTCGAACGCTTGCGCAGCCCGCTTTCTTTTGTGCCCTTATTTTATCATATCTCCGCAGGTAACACAGTCTCTAGATGATACATCTCTAAAAATCCCCGATCAGCGAATGGTGATAAGCATAAGAGTAAACCGAGTGATAGCATAAAACCGTGCCATTCACTGACGGGCGGGATATCTCCAAATAGGGGGTAATTGACTCTAAGCCAGTCTATGCCAGTCTCCAGTTTATTATATGCAATTGGAAAATCAGCATCTAGCGCATTATTTAGGGTAACTTCGAGGTGCTCAATTGACATGTCAGAGGCAACGTGTTGCAATGCAACCGCAATTCCTTCGCGGTCTAATTGATCCGGTAGTAATTCCATGAACGCACTAATGTGCTCTGCTTTGTAGTAGGCTAAGGCCGTAAAACCGATTACTAAAGCCTCAACCAAAAAGACGAAATCTTCCTTTCCCAAAGTCCGGCGGACACGGTCGAGAAGTCCACCACGCGGTAGACGTTTTTGTCCGTACTTCTTGTTGGTTCCTCCTTGCTCTCCATCTCCATCATACCATGCATTTTTTGACAACGCGTCTTGTAAATCCTTGATCTTCCTCAGGTCGCGCTTGATTACTTTGCGCAGATTGACCGGATAGCCTTCCCGCCACAGTTGGTAAATAGCAAAGTCAAGCGACCTCTTTTCGTCGAGAAGTTCAAGCAGCCGTTGGATCTGTTGTGTGACCGCGGCCGGGTATTCAGTGACACTGCCCTTGCCTCTGCCAAGCCCTCGCTTTCGGTGGGGGATTGCGCCCCACGCCCGCCATGAAATCAGCAGGCGCTCATTTGCAATAATTTTTGACTTACCCAATTCTTTTATCAATTCTATTTGCGAGATATATTTTTCCATGAACTCATTATACATCAGACATCAGAATTTTGCAATCCCCAGTTGGCTTCTATATTATAATCTTGCCCAATTCAGAAAAAAAAAGGAGAAAAAAGGCATGAAAAATAAAAATG
>JBGPBQ010000001.1:0-77483 GCA_041481345.1 Anaerolineae bacterium | reverse complement strand
GCTATTTCGCACATAACAACATAAGGAGGATTTACGCAATGAGTCCGAAAGGTGGTTCACGTCCGTTTACCCCGTCGAAGCTAAACCTAAGATTCCCGGTGCCATCCGACATCGAGATTGCGCAGGAAGCCAAGCTTAAACCTATCTCGGTGATTGCAGAGGAAGTTGGTCTGCTGCCCGAGGAGCTCGAATATCATGGTGAGTACAAAGCTAAGGTGCGCCTGAGCGTGCTGGAGCGCCTCAAAGATGTGCCGGATGGCAAATATATCGAAGTGACAGCCATCACTCCCACCCCGCTCGGTGAGGGCAAAAGCACAACCATGATGGGCCTGAGCCAGGCGCTGGGTACGTTCCTGGGTAAAAAGGTGTTCACCTGCATCCGCCAGCCTTCACAGGGTCCGACATTTGGGATTAAAGGCGGAGCAGCGGGTGGTGGCTACAGCCAGGTGGTGCCTATGGAAGATTTCAACCTGCACCTGACAGGTGACATCCATGCCATCACGGCGGCCAACAACCTGCTGGCAGCGGCGATCGATGCCCGCATGCTGCATGAACGCGCCACACCCGACGATGAAAAGCTGTTCAACGCCCTATGCCCGCCCGATAAGCAGGGGGCACGCCGGTTCTCCATATCCATGCTGCGCCGCTTAAAGAAGCTGGGGATCAACAAGACCGACCCGAACGAGCTGACCACCGAAGAACGCAAGCGTTTCGCACGCCTGGATATCGACCCGGACAATATCACCTTCCGGCGTGTGGTGGATACCAACGACCGTCTCCTGCGCTCCATCACCATCGGGCAGGGACCGGAAGAAGCGGGTAATGAACGCCAGACAGGTTTCGACATCACCGTCGCCAGCGAGATCATGGCCATCCTGGCGCTGACCAAAGACCTGGCGGACATGCGTGACCGGATGGGGCGGATCGTGATTGGGACGAGCAAGGCAGGTGAAGCTGTCACTGCGGAAGATCTGGGCGTGGCAGGGGCGATGACCGTATTGATGAAGGATGCCATCATGCCCAACCTGATGCAATCCTTGGAAGGTACGCCGGTATTTGTGCATGCAGGACCATTCGCCAATATTGCCCACGGGCAGAACTCGATCATTGCTGACCGGATTGCGCTCAAGTTGGCGGATTATGTGGTGACCGAATCGGGCTTCGGGGCTGATATTGGCATGGAGAAATTCTTTGATATCAAGTGCCGCACCTCGGGGCTGATCCCCCAGGTGACGGTGATCGTAGCAACGGTTAGGGCTCTCAAAATGCACGGGGGTGGACCCAGGGTGGTGGCAGGCAAGCCGCTGGATTACGCCTACACGACCGAAAACCTGGACCTGCTGCGGGCAGGATTAGGGAATATGCAACATCACATCCGTAATGCCAAGAAGTTCGGGGTGAATGTGGTGGTAGCAGTCAACTCATTCAAGGACGATACCGAAGCTGAGGTGGAGCTCATCCGCCAGGCAGCCGTCGAAGCTGGAGCCGAGGACGCAATCGTGTGCCGGCACTGGATGGAGGGCGGTAAAGGGGCGATCAAGCTGGGAGAGGCAGTTCTCAAGGCAGCCGAGAAACCCACCAATTTCAAGTTCCTGTACCCCCTTGAGATGTCGATCAAAGAGAAGATCGAGACCATCTGCACACAGATTTATGGGGCGGATGGTGTGGAGTATTCGCCGGAAGCCGAGCGCAAGATCGAGCTCTACAACCGGCTGGGCTTCAACAAGCTCCCGCTGTGCATGGCCAAGACCCACCTCAGCCTGAGCCATGACCCCGCTTTGAAGGGCGTGCCGAAAGGGTATAAGATCCCGATCCGCGACATCCGCGCTTCAGTGGGGGCGGGCTTCCTGTACCCGCTGCTGGGCGAGATGCGCACCATGCCGGGGCTGCCCACCCGACCCGTGTTCTATGACGTTGATCTTGACCTGGAAACCGGAAGAGTGTTAGGTCTGTTCTAAGCTGATAATATTTCCAAAGTGGGCGATCGCGAATTATGCGCTGGATCGCCCACTTTTTATTTTAAATGGTGTGAATATTTTTATAATATGGTCAAAAGGAATGAATAATTTACGATATAATGGGTAATAATTATCGTCTATTGACTGTGATTATCATATATAAATGGGAGGAAATACAATGGTTGAAAAAATGGAATCCGTCATTATCGGGGGAGGACAAGCGGGTTTATCACTCAGTTATTATCTCACTCAAGCTGGACGGGAGCATATCGTCCTGGAAAAGTCGTCCCAGGTGGCAGATGCCTGGCGCAACCGCCGCTGGGATTCGTTTTGCCTGGTATCACCCAATTGGACCTTCAAGCTGCCCGGAGCGGAATACGCAGACTCCGATCCAGAAGGGTTCATGCTAAAGGGTGAGATTTTGCGCCGATTCGAGCGGTATGAGCAGGATAATCACCTGCCGGTAAGCTACTCGACGGAAGTCACCCGGGTTGAACCCATGGATGACCATTACAAATACCGCATATTTACGGATGACAAGGTTTATGAGGCGATGAACGCGGTGATCGCCATAGGGCTGTACCACAAAGTAAAAATACCTGCATTTGCCGGTCAAATTCCTGCAGATATTCTTCAAATCCCGTCTGACTCCTACCGGAATCCGCAGGCGCTGCCGCCTGGCGCGGTGCTGCTGGTCGGCTCAGCCCAATCAGGAAGCCAGATCGCAGAGGAGCTCCATGAAGCCGATCGGAAAGTGTTTTTATCGACCTGTTCTGCCGGGCGTATCCCTCGACGCTACCGCGGGATCGACGGGTTTGACTGGTTAACCCGGATTGGATTTTTCGACCGCACCCCAACCATGCTCAGCAGCCCCAAGGACCGCATTTTTGGCTCACCGCACTTATCAGGGAAGGGAGGTGGGCATACTCTCAGCCTGCATAAGTTCAGCCGGGACGGTATGATCCTGTTAGGTCATGTGAAGGGCTTTGAGGATGGGAACCTTGTGATTGCCCCAGACCTGAAGGAGAACCTGGCTGCGGCGGACACATTTGCCGCCAATGCCATCAAGATGATTGATGCGTATATCCTGAAAACCGGGATGGATGCCCCCGTCGAGGAAGTGGAGATTTTGGATGATGGCTTCCGAGCCTCGGTGATCACATCTTTGGATCTGGCAGCAGAGGGAATCAGCGTGATTATTTGGGCGACCGGGTATTCTAATGATTACAGCATGGTACGGCTGCCAATCCTCGATGCGTATCACTATCCAATCTCCGATCGGGGTGTCACAAAACACCCGGGTCTGTATTTTATCGGCATGAATTGGATGAATAAATTTAAGACTGGTTTTCTCATGGGAGTCGGTGAAGCCGCTCAATACCTGGCTGACGTGATCTCCAAGGAAAAGCATTAACGCAGGAAGTAGATCTGTTCACATGATATTAGGAGACATGGCATGATCAGTCAAAGACGAATGTTCCAATCCATTCCATGGGCCTGGGCGGCAGGCTGGACCCTGGTCAGCACGGGTATGGTGATCTCGGATGGGTACTCCAACCCGAACCGTGGATGGACGGCGGCATATGTGTTGGGGTTTGCTGGCTGGGCTCTCGGAGCGGCGGTTACCATCAGTTACATACGCCTTCAGCTCGGGAAGAATAACTACGCCACTGCATTGAGCGTGGCTGGTTGGGCTGTCGGAGCGCTGGTAGCAGTTGTGCTTGGGCTGTCATGGCTGCAAACTTGGGATGCGGGCTATTGGGGTCCGATCATGGCTGCTGCCTTTGGTGGTGCGATCGGGGGTGCCTTCACAATCCCGGTGCAGTCACCGCCATCTCTGGCGAAGATTGTGGGGGCGAGCCTGCTGGGTGCGCTCAGATGGGGCGCAACGTTCCTGGTATTCCAGACCCTGGCTTTCTACGCAGGTTACATAATATCGCAATTAACAGTTAATCAACTGGTCCCGATTGTTGGTAACATATGGGCGGAGGTCCCTGGGTGGGCATTACCCGCGGGTGTTTGTGGTTTGCTTGCTGCGCTGCTCGCCTCCAGGTCGCTGCGCGTCACCGGGCGAGTGTCGGGCTAGTTACAACTTGATTAAATGACTATCGTGGGCGGTGAAACCTGCCGCCCACTATTTATAAATCCGTCTTTTTACAAATAAGTAACGCTGAGGGATTATTGCTAAGATTTTTGGAATTAAGTTGGACAGGTTCTCAAGGCTGCTCGCCACCCAGGTATTAACCGGTTGTCAGCCTGGTGTCGCTTGACCAAACCGATGGTCCAGCTCATATCTGGTTTATTCGAAAGCACAAATGACATGACTGTGATCTAGTTATTTTCTAGCAATCATAGACAAAACCATCGCCAGTACTACCATGACACCAATCACACCCATGATGATTTGCTGGGTGCGCATGCTGCGCTGCTGACCCTTGGAAAGTTCTTTCTTTTTTGCCATAACATACTCCTAACTCAGTACTTCTATTTATTACGATAATTATAAAACAATATACGCCTAAATTACTGAAGAGTTCATTAATCCAATATTATGGAGGGTAAGAACTCTATTCCTCTTAATTAGTGGCGCGAACTGCATCAGAAGGTCGAAGATAACCCGTCTGAGTGGCAACATCATAAAGATTCTTTCACCACCTGGGCTAATTTCTCATTCATCCCTTTAACTGCCTTGATATCTTCCACCGAAGCCTCGCGTATGGCATCGATACCGCCAAAATGCGCCAGCAGGGCTTTGCGGCGACTGGGACCAATCCCCGGGATGGAATCGAGGACGGAGGTGACCCCGGCTTTATCTCGCCGGTTGCGGTGGGCGGTGATGGCGAAGCGGTGGGCTTCATCGCGCACACGCTGGATGAGGTATAACGCCTGTGAGTGGCGCGGCAGTATGATCGGCTCTGATTTTTCGGGGACGAACAGCTCTTCATTCTGCTTGGCTAGGCCGGTGACGAAGAATTTCCCGGTGAGCTCGAACTGCTCCAGCACCTTGACCGCCCGGCTGAGCTGTCCCTTGCCGCCATCGACGATCAGCAGGTCGGGCAGGATGGCGAAGGCGGGGTCGGGTTTTTCACCCGGGGCTTCCGCCAGCTCCTGTGCGGCTTTCCAACGGTTGAAGCGGCGGGTGAGTACCTCCTCCATGCTGGCGAAATCGTCTGGACCTTCCACGCTGCGGATGTTAAAGCGCCGGTACAGGTTCTTCTTCGGCACGCCCTGGCCGAAAACCACCATGCTGCCAACGGCAGCCGTGCCCTGGGTGTTCGAAATGTCGTAGCACTCGATGCGGTTGGGAACGACGCTCAGATTAAGGTAAGTCTTGAGCTCTCCCAACGATTGTTCCTGACGATGGGTATCGGCGTGCCATTGGGCTTCCAGGGCTTCCAAGGTGGCGCTGGCATTCTCCGCCGCCATCTGGATCAACTCTTGCTGAGGGCCTTCCTTGGGAATCCTGAGCTCAACCTTTTTCCCACCGCGCTTGGTGTTCAGCCACTCGCGGATGATCCGCATCTCCTCGATCTCCTGCGGCAGCAGCACCTGGTCGGGGACGTTGGAGGCCTGGCTGTAGAACTGGGTGAGGAAGTCGCCGATCACTTCTTTATCCGGGGTTTCTTCAGCCCCTTCCATCAGGAAGTACTCGCGCCCGATCAGCTTGCCGTTGCGGATGAAGAACACCTGCAGGCAGGCTTCTCCATCCGTGCGCGCCATGGCGATCACATCTGAGTCGATGTAATCGCTGGAGACCACCTTTTGCTTTTCCACCACTCTCTCGATGGATTGAATCTGGTTGCGCAGGGTGGCAGCACGCTCAAACAACAGCTGTTCAGCGGCCTGGTCCATCTCGACCCGCAGGCGTGAGACGATCGGCTCGGTGTGCCCCTCGAGGAACTGCCCCAGGTCATCGATCATCTGCCGGTACCCTGCCTGGTCGATTTTCCCGATGCAGGGGGCGGAGCACAGCTTGATGTCGTGATAGAGGCAGGCGCGTTCGTCCTTGCCCGTGATCACACGGTCGCACGTCAGGTAGGGGAAGATGTGACGCAGCACGTCCAGGGTC
Organism: Anaerolineae bacterium; assembly: GCA_041481345.1. Classification (GTDB taxonomy): domain Bacteria; phylum Chloroflexota; class Anaerolineae; order Anaerolineales; family UBA4823; genus FEB-25. The sequence goes on along the minus strand of JBGPBQ010000001.1, from coordinate 71,456 downwards.
TGGTGCACCGCCCATACGCTGGTATAGGGGCCATAATAACGCGAGCCATCCTGGACCATCTGGCGGGTAACCGTCAGCTTGGGGAAGGGGTCGTTCCAGTGCACCTTGATATACGGGTAGCTCTTGTCGTCCACCAGCCTGACGTTGTAATGTGGACGGTATTTCTTGATCAGGTTCATCTCGAGGATCAAGGCCTCGAGCTCCGAACCGACCAAGATCCACTCGATTTCCGCAATGTGGCTCACCAGCTTGCGCGTTTTACGGTCTTCCTGGGCGCTAGAATGGAAATACGAGCGCAGGCGGTTGCGCAGGTTGACCGCCTTGCCCACGTAGATCACCTTGCCATCGGCGTCCTTCATCAGATAGCAGCCGGGTTTAAGTGGGGCGGTGCCTAAGATCCCCTGAATATGCTCAGAAATCTCCATCGGGCTTCGATTTTATCACTTTTGGGGGCAGGGGATAAGGGACGCTGCTGGGTTATTCAAGCTCCATTAATCCTTGAGCAACTAGCGGGTGTTGTATAATAGCGCCAACCGATGAAGAATCCTCTGATAGTGAAACATCTGGAGTACTGGATTGGATAAACCGCTGGAAGTGACGGTGGGCGAGCTCTTGCTGCAGTATGGGCTGTGGCTGGCGGCAGCAGAATCATGCACCGGTGGTCTTATCAGCCACCTTATCACGAATGTGGCTGGCTCATCCAACTATTACCTGGGAGGGGTGACGGCCTATTCTAATCAAGTTAAAATGCGCATGCTGGGGGTGAGCCGGGATACCCTGGAACACCATGGGGCCGTCAGCGAGGCAACCGTGCTCGAGATGGCGCGCGGTATCCGAAAGGCGATGGGGGCGGATATCGGGATTTCGATCAGCGGGATTGCCGGTCCGACTGGTGGCACACCCGATAAACCCGTGGGCACCGTGTGGATTGGCCTGAGCTCAGCCAGGGGTGAGTATGCCAGGCATTTCCTGTGGTCGGGTGACCGCCTGGCGGTTAAAGAACAGTCCGCCCAGGCAGCCTTGAAGATGCTGGTGGAACATCTCCACAAAGCTTATGGTTAATGAGATTGATGGTTGTATCAGCTCTCGACCGAGCTGCTATGTAATCTGGATAGGATCGAACCATGGAACCCATCGAAGTTACCGCCCGCTTTAGTGAACAGGGCACGATCACTCCGCTGCACTTCACCTGGAATGGGAGTCGCTACCAGGTGGAATCCGCCGGCAGACAATGGAGCGATGATGATGGCCAGCATATGCTGGTCATGGTTGCGGGTGCGCAGATCTACGAGCTGATCTTTAAGGGCGTTGAGGGGCGCTGGTACATCGCCAAGGTGAGACCAGAACGTTCGGTGCTATGAACCGATGAAGCGACGACCGGTCTATCTTGGTTTGGCTGTCGGGATCATTCTGCTGCTAGTGCTGCTAGGAGGAACCAGGCGCAGCACTGCCCAGGCGGGCGACCCGTATGCCCTAATCGATGCGGTGAATAACCTTCGGATCGGCAATGGTCTGCCCCCCTACGCGATTAACAACACCTTGATGTCGATTGCCCAGTCGCACAGCAACTACCAGGCATCCATCGGTCAGGTCACGCATATCGGCGCGGGCGGAACGCGCCCCAGGGACAGGGCGGCGGCAGCGGGTTATGGGGGAGGGGCGACGTTTTTCATCTCTGAGAATATTGCCGGAGGGACTGATCTATCCGTCGATGGGGCAATCTCCATGTGGCTCGGAGATGACCCGCATATCCAGACTATGCTGAGCCCCAATTATCAGGAAATTGGCGCGGGAGTGGCGGAAGCGGGTGGTTTTGTGTACTACACCATCGATGCGGCATATGTTGCGGGAGGGAATTACAGTCCACCCGCTACTGCAAAACCCGGCGGTCCGACCGCCATCCCCTATTACGCCGTCCAGACCACCACCCCCAATGCGGACGGCTCGATCGTACATACGGTCATGTCGGGTCAGAATTTGACCTTGATTGCCAAAGCATATGGGCTGACTGTAGCTGAGCTAAAGAAGCTCAACAAGATGACCAGCGATGCGCTTTACGTGGGAGACAACCTGATCATCCAGCTCCCCAATACCCCCGGTCCAACAGGAACGGCCACCGGTACCATGACTCCCACCCGGGCGGCTACGCCCACCCGTAAACCCACGCGTACACCCACGCCCACCGTTACCGCTGTAGTCACCACAACGGCAACCCTGACGGCTGACCCGATCCAGACGGACGCCTCATCAGCTGGAGTAGACCGGCTGGGGAGCATCCTGGTGATCGCCATTGTCGTGATGGCGGCGGGTGGGGTAATATTAATGGTAGTGGGGGGAGTGATCAAGCGCGGAAGCAAGTAGCTCGCGGATTATTTTTCGTGCGGCGACCAAAGGTTTTGCAACCTACCATCGGTAGCTTCACTCAGCTCGGTCCAGCTCGAGATGGGCAGATCGATCTGTGCCAGGGCCGCAGTGGTCATGTGCTGGGTAACATCGGTCAGCAGGGTCAACAACGCATCCAGGTCGGGGTTGTGCCCCACCATCAGCACCAGATTGACGCTGTCTGGCAGGCGCTGGAGGATGTCCAGGTAGCACGCCGGTTCGCTCATGTACAGGTCCTGGTACAGCTCGATTGGCTTATCAAAACCGCTCTCTTCGGCTACAGCCTGGGCAGTATCATGCGCCCGGTGGGCGGTGGAGCTGAGGATCAGGTCAGGGATTAGATTGTTGGCTTTCAGGTACCTGCCCACGAGGGGGGCTTCCTTTTTGCCGCGTTTATTTAAGGGCCGGTCGTGGTCATTCAGCTCCGGCTGGTCCCAGCTGGATTTAGCGTGTCGCAGAAGAAGGAGGGTCTTCATAATTAAATCACTCTCGGTAATATTTAATCCCATTATAATAGCTTCCTGGTATTTTCCAGAAGGATGATGAATGATCCGTGCGCTGATTTTTGATTTTGACGGGCTGGTGCTCGAGACCGAGGGACCGAGCTACCAATCGTGGGTGGAAGTTTACCGTAGTTTTGGGCAATCCCTCCCGCTTTCAACCTGGTCTGCGATCATCGGTACGACGCAGGGAGACTTTGACCCGCGCCTGGAGCTGCAGAAGCGGGTAAGTGAGGCAGTGGACTGGGAGGGGGTTGAACAGCAGCGGCAGAAAAACGAGGATGCGTTAGTCGAGGCCCAGGAGGTGCTACCTGGCGTCATTGCTTATCTGCGCACCGCACGCAGGCTGGGGCTGAAAATTGGCCTGGCATCCAGCAGCTCCTGCCAGTGGGTGACCGGGCACCTGACCCGGCTGGGTCTGCGGGATTATTTCGACTGCATCCGGGCGGAGGATGACGTGCATACCGTCAAGCCAGACCCGGAGCTGTATCTGGCGGTCCTACAAGCGCTGGAGGTGCGCGCAGACGAAGCGATTGCCTTCGAAGATTCCCCCAATGGCATCCGGTCTGCCAAGCAAGCCGGACTATATTGCGTTGCCGTACCCAACCCGCTGACCAGCCAATTGAGCCTTGCTGAGTCCGATATTCAGCTTAGTTCCCTGGCAGACATGCCACTCAACCAGCTGCTCGACCTGATTGATGCTGATTAAACACAGAGAGCCGCGTTTTAGGCGGCTCTCCGGCGCGCTGCAGCTTCCTTATCCGATTAGGAGGAGGGATGCCGCAGCGCTAAGTCTTATACTATCACTTGACATGGCTGACATCACCTCCTATATGGTGGGATAGCTTTGAAAGGTGGTATGACCACCGAATGATAAATACAGTATCACACAAATCATGGCGGGCGTCAATGGATAATGGATGGGTTATAATTCCGATTCGTTCCTGAAAGTGAGGCATTGATGGGATTTCATGGTGGTGGTTGGTTTTCATACTTAAGCTCGACTGGAGAAAAACCCAAGGTTACGCTGGGTTTGCTACGGCGGGTATTAGGATATTCCAAACCATACCGGTGGCAGCTGATAACCATGCTGCTCTTGATCTTGATCTCAACCGGGCTCACCCTGCTGACCCCATTGATCCTGCGCGATCTGATTGACAAGACCATCCCCTCAGGGAATGTGCAGCGCCTGGTGCTGCTGGCATTCGCGCTGCTGCTCATCCCGGCAGTGGGTGGCTTACTGGGAGTGATCCAGCGGCGTTTGAATGCCGTGGTCGGTGAAGGGGTGATCTACGACCTGCGGGTGGCGTTATACGGTCGATTACAACGCATGTCACTGCATTTCTTCACCAACACCAAGCTCGGCGAGCTGATGAGCCGTCTGAACAACGACGTGGTAGGGGCGCAGAACGCCATCAGCAATACCATCGTGAGCCTCATCACCAACATCATCCAGGCAACTGCGGTGCTGGTGGTCATGCTGACCCTGGAGTGGCGCCTGACATTGATCAGCATCATCATCCTGCCGCTGTTCATCCTGACTGCGCGCAACATGGGCGAAAAGCTGCGCGATATCTCGCGCCGGCAGCTGGAAGCCAATGCCCAGATGAATGCCACGATGAATGAAACCCTCAACATCGGGGGAGCGCTGCTGGTCAAGTTATTTGGTCGGGTTACCACCGAAATAAAACGCTTTGAAAGCCGGGCCTCGTTAGTGCGCGATCTCGGTATCGGGCGTGCCTTCCTGGGCGCCATCTTCTTCATCATAATCGGACTGGTAAGCGCGGTCGGGACCGCCCTGGTATATGGCATAGGCGGCTACCTGGTGATGCAGAAGGCATTCACCATCGGCACCATCGTCGCCTTTGGGGCATATATGTCCAGCCTGTACAGCGCCCTGCAGAGCCTGACCAACGCGCCGGTGGATTTCGCCACCTCGGTGGTCAGCTTCGAGCGTGTGTTCGAGGTGATCGACCTGCCGCATGATATCGAGGAAAAGCCTGAAGCGACTGAGCTAAAAGAAGTGAGAGGTGAGCTGACCTTCGAGCACGTCACCTTCCGGTACGACGTAAACGGGAAAGCTCTGCTGAGTGACGTGAAGCGCTACGGCCGGATGGATAACGTGGATGCTGTGCTCTCGGGTGGTCCGGAGGTGTTGAAAGCCAAAGATGCCAAGCCAGTTCCAGGCCTCGCCGGTGGCGATGAAGAAGAGATCGGGCGCAACCAGGCGCGTTTGAACGCACTGGAGGAAGTCAGCTTTACTGCCCAGCCCGGTCAGCTGGTGGCCCTGGTCGGACCCAGTGGGGCGGGTAAGACCACGCTGACCTACCTGATCCCACGTCTGTATGACCCAACCGACGGGCGTATCCTGCTGGACGGTTATGATCTGCGTGACGTGAGTCTCGATTCGCTTTCATCCCAAATCGGTATGGTAACCCAGGAAACCCACCTCTTCCACGACACCATCCGCACGAACCTGCTGTATGCCAAGCTGGACGCTACCCAACCTGAGCTGGAGGCAGCCGCGCGGGCAGCCAATATCCACGATTTTGTGGTCAGCCTGCCAAACGGTTACGACACCATCGTGGGTGAACGCGGCTACCGCCTGAGCGGCGGCGAGAAGCAGCGGGTGGCCCTGGCGCGCGTGATCCTCAAAAACCCGCGCATCCTGGTGTTGGATGAAGCTACCAGCAACCTGGACAGCGAATCGGAGTTGCTGATCCAAGACGCCCTCAAACGCGTCATGGCCGGGCGCACCAGTATCGTGATTGCCCACCGCTTGAGTACGATCCTGGCGGCGGATGTGATCCTGGTGATGGACCGGGGCATGATCGTGGAGCGCGGTACCCACCGTGAGCTGCTGGTCCAGGCAGGTCTGTACGCCCAGCTGTATGAGACCCAATTCGGCCGCGAGCGGGAGCTGGCATGAATATCTATTTTGCCTGCTCGATCACCGGAGGCCGCCAGGATGAGCTGGTCTACCAGAAATTGGTGGCCGCTTTGCAATCGAATGGGCACTACGTGCCCACCGCCTTGCTGGCAAGCCCGGACGTGATGCCACTGGAAGGGGTGGTGCCGGCAGAGGACGTCTATTCCCGCGATGTGCGCTGGATCACCGAGTGTGACTTCCTATTAGCGGAAGTCAGCACACCTTCACATGGGGTGGGGTATGAGATTGGTTATGCCCTTGCACTGGGGAAGAGGGTGCTGTGCCTGTACCGCAAGGGTCGCAAAGTATCCAAGATGATCCTGGGTAACCCTCATCCCCAATTGACCATCCGTACCTATGAGGACCCTGATCAAGCGGTCCAGCTGCTCACGACCTACCTGGAAAATATTACCGAACCCGAGGCCGGATGAATAAGGGCATCCTGGCTGGAATCGGCGCGTATACCCTGTGGGGATTGTTCCCCATCTACTGGAGGCTGCTTGAGCAGGTACCGGCCATCGAAATCCTGGCCCACCGCATCGTCTGGTCGCTTGTGTTCGTTGTTTCAATATTAATCCTCCAAAGGGATTGGCAATGGATAACAGGAGCTCTCCACAACCGGCGGATGTTGGTGGTCTACACCCTTGCGGCAATCCTACTCTCGATCAACTGGTTCACCTACATCTGGGCGGTCAATGCCGGATACGTGGTGGAAGCATCGCTGGGATATTTCATCAACCCGTTGGTAAACTTCCTGCTGGGGGTGATCTTCTTCAAAGAAAAGCTGCGCGGTGGTCAGGTGGCGGCGGTGGTTCTGGCGGTGCTGGGGGTGGTCTACCTGACAGTTGCTTATGGTTCGCTGCCGTGGATCTCCCTGGTGCTGGCGTTCACTTTTGGGCTGTACGGGTTGATCAAGAAGATGGCGCCATTGGAGTCGAAGCACGGGTTCAGCCTGGAAACCATGGCACTGTTCCTGCCCGCCCTTGGATTTTTACTCTACCGCGGAGCCACCGGTATGGGAGCTTTCATGCAAAACGGAACTGTGATCACCCTGCTGCTGATCCTGGCAGGCCCAGTGACTTCGATCCCACTGCTGATGTTCGGATTTGCCGCCCGCAGTATCCCCCTTTCTATGCTCGGGTTTATCCAATATATCGCCCCCACCCTGCAGTTCCTGCTGGGGGTGTTCGTCTATAACGAGCCCTTCCCGATGTCCAGGCTGGTGGGGTTCTGCATGATTTGGCTGGCCCTGCTGTTATATTCAATCGAAAGCGTGCGCTTCAACCGCAGGCAAAAAGCGAACCTATCCCTGGTCGAACCTTTGTAGCAGGTCCCAGGCAAGGGCGTGGACGCGCTCCAGGCTCGCCTCCTGCAGGTGGGCTGGGGTGTCGGTCAGGCGGTGCCATTCAGGCATGACGGTGGACCCCTGGATGTGAGCAATAAAACAGACCGCCTTGAAGCCATGCTTCAACAGGATGCTGCATTCGGTGGACGCCCCAACCAGGGGCGTCTGGACCGGCTGCAGCCCATACGCCTGCCCGACCTGCATGACCAGCCTTTCGACTTCCTGCGGGATGGTGAGTCGGCTGATATTCCCCTCCTCGCGGATGTAACTTATCCGGTCGCCTATCCCCACCATTTCAAAATCGACGAACAAGGCGTCTTTGAGCTCGCTCCCGTGCTCCTCCATCAGAGCCAGAGTCCCACCCGCGTTGGTTTCTTCACACCCTGTGAAAGCCAGCCAGACTTCGATGTTCTGCATGGGTTGCCCGGCGAGACGTTCGGCCAAACCCAGCACTGTGCCCACAGAGGCAGCATTGTCGTTGGCACCGGGGGAATAGCGGCCCAGGTCAGCGGTGACGCCAGTGAACCATCCCAGGAAGTGAAAGAATGCCAGGAATAATCCAAGCCATCCCAAGACTGACCAATGGGTGAGCGCTGTGAGAATGTAGATGGGAATAGCCAGGTAAATTCCGAATGTGGCAGTAATGGAGATGGGGACGAAGATGCGCACGATGAAATCGGTGGCGAACCAGAAAACCGCCCGATGGCTGTCCAGGTGTGCCATCAACACCAGGCGTCGCTGAGCTTCACCGACCGAGGGGAGCCTGGCAATCACGTTCTGGCTGGGAGCATGCGGCAGCGTTCGGCTGAGGGGATATCCTCGCAGGGTGAACCTGCTCCAGGCCAGGTAACCGCTGAAGCTGAAGGCAATCACGGCAATGATGGTAGCGGGCAGGTCTCCGATAGGCTTGCGCAGCAGCCAAAAGGCCGCGTGCCCGACCAGCGCCATGCCGAACACGAGGGCGAAGAACAGCCACATGGAGCGCTCACCTGAAAAAGGCTGCAGGTGTACATCCTGAACCCCCAAGGATTTCAGCTGGGCTTGCACATATTCAGCCGCCTGTTTCTCCGCCAGAGTGGCAGAGCCGCGCGGGGTCCGAGCGAGCGTTTGGGCGTGGGAGAGAGCGCGCTGGGCGAAATTGGAATTCAAGGCTTAATCTCCATCACTACTCCGGCGCTGTTTCCTTGTACTTCAGGGAAATAAACCATCCACGCTCGGGTGGGGAGCAGGTGGTATTCTCCGGCTTGTAAAATGCTGATCGTATAGGTCAGGTCGTATGTACCGGCTGGCAGGTAGGCAGCCGTCCAGCTGATGTGATCGTCATAGATGCGGGCTGGGTCGAACAGCCACCAGCCCCATCCCTGGCTGTAGGGGTCGTGCGGGTCATACAGCGGAGCCGGCTCTCCGTTTATACCCAGCTGGGAAGTCTTTAGCTGGGTGTTGAGGATTTCCGCTCCGGCAGGGAGGTAATCTTCCACCATGAAATGATAGGCATCATTGGGCAGGACGATGGTCAGGCGCACGGTCAGTGTGTTGCCCACCTTGGAGGTGGTAACCGGAACAGCCGTTTTCAGGTCGGCTCCCTGCGGATAATAAGACCGGCTGACAATAATACCCCGATCCAGCGGTGCGACGTCCTCCACCGGCCGCGACACATTCAGTGCGGCGGTGTAGTACAAGCGCCCTGTGCCGGGGTCGCGCTGGATGACCAGCGCATTGGGGTCGTGCGGATACAGGCTGCTAACCGGCAGGCTGGTCGTCACCGGGTTGAGCTGGGTCTCGCCTCCTGCCTGACCACTGGCGATTTGAGTGCCATTCAAGCTGGCGCTGAAAGCATAGCTGCTGCCCAGCTCGCCCGTGCCTTTCATCACCTCATCCATCGAGAGCAGGATCCAGGTGTTCTCATAACTGGAGTTCCAACAGCCATTGGGTTGGCGGTTGGACATCAGGTAATTCACCGCATCGGGTATCAGCGTGGAGGCCGGCTCAAGCTGCGCCAGCGTGTAGACGACCATGGCGGTGTTGGAGAGGGTGGAGGTCATATTGCGCCAGTCGGGGTCGGCTGTTTCCCAATGCACACCGGTCGCAGACCGGATGGCGGTAGCCTGTAGGTCTGAAATGAGGGTCGGGACCTGTGGGCTGCTCGATGACAGCAGATCCAGTGACAGCGCCAGCAGGGCTTTTGCCCAGGGGCTGAGCTGGTCGCGCACCTGGTAGAGCTGGTTGGCACTCGCCTGGTTGCCGGCGCCAGCCTGCTTCAAGGCAAAGTTCTCAAAAGCCAGGCGGTCGAGCATCCAGGCCTGGGTGGTGGCGGTGGGGGTGATCATGGAGGAAGTGATATAGCTCGCAGCATTTGTGACTGCATCTTCCGGTACCGTGATACCTGCCTCCCGCGAGGTCGCCAGCCCGATCAGCACATCGGCGCTGATATACGCGTCACTCTGTCCTTCCTGGCACCAGCTCCAGCCGCCGTCTGCACGCTGTAGCGTTAGCAGCTGTGCGAGACCTTGATTGAGGGTGCGGTCCAGGCGGGCTTTCAAGTCGGGTGATTCGATGGCGAAGGTTTGCAGGGTGGAATACGTCACCAGATTGGGCAGGAAGCTCGAGAGGATGGGTTCGGTGCAGCTGGATGGATAAACTTCGAGGGAATCCAGGCTGTCCAGCATGGCAGCTGCCAGGGAGGGGTCAAGCTCAACGCGGAGCGCACCATTGTTGGCATCGAAAGTGACCGGCAGACTGACCAGCTCGAGACGCTGGCTGCCATCTGGCAGGGTGCCTGAAGTGGCAAACGTCTGGGGGGCGGTGTAGCGCAATACCGGTAACGCCCCTTTGGAGACCAGAATGGCATCCTGCAGATCACCAGCCTGGACTGAGAATCGCAAGGACGCACTCGGCACATCTTCGGCAGTGCCCCACCATTCCAGGCGGGTGCGCCCATTAGCCGGCACGCTAACCGGGAGGGTCATCGTATTGGGGTCATCCAGCACAAAGCCAGTCGCCTGAAGGGTGGCAGTCCCCTGCAGGGCGTTGGGAGTGTTGTTCTGCACCACGGCTGCCAGTAAGGCATGGTCATCCACCACCAGGAAGCGCGGTGTCACCGGGCGGATCAGCAGGTCCGATGTGGTGATCACCTGCAGCTGGGTTTCACCCACCAGGGTATCTTTGGTCAGGCCGCGCACCAGCACCTGCCAGGTGGTCAGGCTGTCCGGCAGGTTCATGCTGACAGTTGCTTCTCCATTAGCATCGGTGACAATTTGAGCATCCCAATAGGCTGTATCGGGGAAGTTCTCGCGCGTGACCGAGGCAGGGGCTTCGCCTCCACCACCACCACCCATCCCCCCGGGCATGTAGCGCAAGCGCTGACCGGAAGCGGCCAGGCTGATGCCTGTGCGCACATTGAGGGCTTGCGTACCGTAAAAGGCGGAGTAAATATCCTTCGCATTGGGTTCAGCCAGGCTGAGCACCGCCAGGTCCACCACCGAGAGGGAGAATTCTCCCTGCACCGGTGAGCCGCCGGCATCCGTGATGCGCAGCTTGAAGGTTACCGGCTCACCCGGGCCGGTGCGCTCAGGGGTGCTGGTGAGGGTCACCTTAAGGTATTCAAAAGATGGGTCGACGGACAGATTGACGTATCCCTGGCGGAAGTCAGGGTAGCCCTGGTCGTCCGCACCCAGCAAGGTAACAGCCACGTACACATTGGGAGCTTCGTCAATGCCGAGGGCGAGTGGGATGGTGCTGCCGCCAGGCTCCAGGTTCAGGATTTGATGTTGCATAATCGTGCCGCGCTCGACGGTCAGCAGACCGAGGGCGGGGCTGGTGAAGGGATTGGGGACGAAGACCTGGGCAGTATCGCCTGGAGAATAGGAATCCTTATCCGCCACCAGGCGCAGGCGCTGGTTGGGCAGAGACGGCCAGACCCCCTGACCCGCGCCACCGACCCAGATGATCACCTGAGTCAGCGTGCCGTCCCCTGAGACGTCCAGCTGGTAGGTGCCAGGCTCGGGTGGGGTGAATGTCAGGCGACCCGTGCCATCGGCGGCGGTAGTAAGCGTATCGCTGGCGATGGGGGTGTAGACTGCCTCGAACGTGGGAAACATATATCCCATCGTGTCGGCTGTGGGGTCGTGGCGCACCCAGACCACACGCTGGAACTTGGCGGAAAGGTTGTGCGCCCCAGCCGGGTTGCCTTCCCAGTCTGCCACCTGGACGCTGAAACCCGCATTCGATTTTGCCTTGTAAGACCAGGCATCGGGGTGCACCCCAATGTAATAATAAGCAGGGTTGACATAGATGGAGCTGCGCCCACTGACCGGCTGACCGCTTTCATCAGTCATGGTGACTTCCAGGATGTACTGCTGGCGACCAGATTTTGCCGGAGCGGGTGTGTTCACTGAAGCCAGACCATTGGCATCCGTCTTGACATCCCCGCTGGATATTTGTTCGCCCAGCCCATAGGCAGGAAAGTTATAGTAATAGACATCCAGCCAGCTGGTATCCACCGGACCCACCTGGTAATTGGGGATATTGAAATAAGCCGGCTGGCGGTAAAGCGCCCAATGCACTGTCAGGTTCCCAGCGGGGGCATCGAAGAAATAGCGCGCACTGACCTGGGCAGTCAGGGCAGTCCCACTCAGCACATCGGTGGATTGGAACGCCACCTGAAGGTTGATCTCCGGCTTACGGTAATCGGCCACCTTGAATCCTAAATAAATCGAATAATCATGGTCGAAGATCGAATAATCGCCGGGGAGGCTATCGGTGGGCAGGGTGTATTCACCATGCCCAGTGCCAAACCCCGAGAGGGGTAAATCAAAGCTGGCAATCGTTTCTCCCTGGGGACCATTAATTTCGAGGTGATAGGAGCTGGCGTCAGGCAGTGAATAACGCCCATTGGATGGCTTTCGAGCGACAAGGCGGAAATGGACCGTGTCTCCGGGGCGGTAGATCGGGCGGTCGGTGTAGAGGTAACCCTGGATATTAGGTGGGAAATATTGGGAGGAAATATTAAAATTCCACGGACTAATCCCATCATCCCAGAGACTCATGGTGAAACCAAAGCTGTTTTCACCTGGCTTACCCAGGATGACAAAGGAGGCGTTATTGGGATCCTGATACGCAGTGATAGAACCCTGGAATACTCCGTCCACACCGGTTGTCCCCGTCGCCAGCACACTCCCCGTCTGGTCATAGACTGTGACGGGCAGGCCAGCCGCCGGTGTGTTTGTGTCCATGTCGACCGCCCAGACGAAAGCTTCACTCGGGCTGAGCTTTAGAGTTGCCTGGTAACGGCTAATGGCGAGGATGAGCGAGGTGACATAGCCGGAATTATCCGGTAAATTCAAGCGCATGAAATACAAGCCGGGTGAGCGCGGCTGCCCATCCGGAGAGACTGGGATGGTGACAGTGGTGGACTTGTCAGGCGGCACATCCGGGTGGAAGCTCCACGATTCGGCATCTGCAGGGATGAAACTTTGACGGAAATCAAAGCCATTTGTGCCGTTCATTCTCACCAGATCATCGATCGTCAGGCTGCCCAATGTGATCGGGATGTCAGACAGGTTGGTCACCTGGGCCATCACGCCCTTATCCTGAGTGGTGAGGAAAGTGGAATCGGGGTTGTAGGGGAATTGCACTGAACCATCCAGCGGGGCGGTGCGAAAATGGAGGGTATAAGCCTTCCCCAGGCGGCTGCCCCACAGATCGGTCAGGTCGGGCGAAACAGTGAGGGTGTAGTCGGTAGACGGGTCAAACTGGCCGTAGAAGAAAAACAGCATCTGTCCTTCATCCAGATAGCCGCCTATGTCGGGGACGGCGGGGGAAAAAGTGACGTAATCCCCGATGCGCTCTCTGTCTATGTAGGTGGTTAAGTACAACCCCAATCCATCATAAATTTTCCAGATCCCCCCTTCGGCTGGTATGCTACCGGTGATCGCCAGATCGGAGACGGTATACCAGGTCGTAACGGTCTGCTCGCCCAGGGGCGTGCCCCCCAGGGCGTATAACTGATTACCCAACAGGATGGAATAATAGGCATCTCGCTGCAACAGAGAGGTGGGCGTGAAGGCAAACGTGGTGAAATTTTCATTCCAACCCGATTGCCCGCTGACTGCATTTCCATCACCGGTTTGCAGGGAGAAACTTGCTTCTACGCTGTTAGCATCCATGGAATAGCTGAAGTTAAGCTGCACGCTCGCATCCAGGCGCACGTTGATGGTGTTATCGGCTGGTAGGGTTGATACCAGGCGCGGCAGGATGGTGCTGAACGACCAGCCGAGTGTGGATTCCAACGGTGTACCGTTGGTGCTGGTTAGGTCCGGGTTGATTCTCACATAGTAATGAGCTCCACCTGCCAGGGCCGGTTTCGGATAGAAAATATAGGTACTGGTATTGATCCACTCACCCTTCCCGTGTGCAGATGGCGTCAGGGTAAACCCGGCTGGCAGGCTGGCAGGGTTCGCACCCAGCGGGACGACCGGCTGGTTGAAAGCTGCCACGACTGCCGAAGTGGGGTCTACATCGGTGCTATCAGCCGCCGGCAGGCCTTGCACCAGGGTCAGGTTTGGGCTGGTGGAATAGGATAGGCTGATCGGACGAAGAAGCGCCATCCCCTTGGCGGATTGGGCATTGGTGCCGATGTTGATCACCTGGGACGTGCCGGGCAGCAGGGCTTTATCAGGGTTGAAAGTGACTGTTGAGTCATCTTGCCAGCTGAAGCTGCCTGAAAGAGATGGCTGCCCGGTAAGAGCCGCCTCAACGGAAGGGCGCTGCATCGGCTGGTTGAAATAAAATTTAATCGGGTTTTTGAGGGCGATCTGAGCTCCCGGAAGAGGGTCGGTTTCCACCAGCGCCGGCGGCTGGGTCTGGGGCACCTGCGTGGGCGCGGTGGTGGGGTGTGCAGCTCGATTCGTGGGGGTGGGTGCAGCATTCGTTGGGGAGACCTTGCTGCAGCCTGCCAGTGACCAGACCAGGCTGACCAGGATGAGCGTGGAAATTAAATTAAGGACTAAGGATGGCTTACGGCGCAGTCCAGGTGATGAATGGGAGGAGCGCATAGGTTTCTCTCCTTTACGGAAGGGGATGAACCTTCCCAAAACTAATTGGATTATAACATCGTCATTTTAAGACGCTATTTACCCGCAATTAGTTCACATCAACCCTTGTTCCAGGTCTGCCAGGATATCGGGTAGGTTCTCGATGCCCACCGATAGGCGCACCAATCCATCTGTGATACCCTGGTTCAGGCGGTCTTCACGCGGCACCGGTCCATGGGTCATGCTGGCGGGATGCTCTATCAAGGTATCCACCATCCCCAGGGATACGGCCAGTGTTGCCAGCCGCACCCGCTCCATTAACCGGATCCCAGCCTGCATGCCGCCCTTGAGCTCGAAGGATAGCATGCCTCCGTAAGCAGCCATTTGATGGGCGGCTATGTTATGACCGGGGTCAGCCTCCAAACCGGGGTAATGCACCTCAGCCACTGCCGGATGGGTGGCGAGGAACTGTGCGACCTGCAAGGCGTTCTCACAGTGACGCTGCATGCGCAGCTCGAAGGTTTTTAGTCCCAGGTTTGCCAGCCAGCTATCGAATGGGCTGGGGATGCCACCCAATGTCTTGACGAACGTGTAGAGTGTCTTATGAACGTAATCGGAGTGTGCGCTGACGACCACACCGCCGGTGAGGGCACCATGCCCCGATAAGAACTTGGTGGTGGAGTGCATCACAATATCGGCTCCCAAGCTGAGTGGACGCTGGCAGTAGGGGGTGGCGAAAGTGTTATCCACCGCCAGCCAGGCGCCATGCTGGTGGGCAAGCTCCGCCATGGCTTTCAAGTCAACTACCGCCAGAGTCGGGTTGGCGGGGGTCTCAGCGTAAGCCAGTTTTGCATTGGGATGAGCGGCAAAAGCCGCTTCCCAGCCCGCCAGGCTGACGTCACGCACCCAGACGACCTGCATACCCAGGTTGGGTGCGATATCCTTCAGAAATGTGAACGTTGCGCTGTAAACCGCCTCCTGGGCTACGATGGTATCACCGGATTTGAGCAGCGAAAACAGCACCGCCGTGATGGCGGCCATACCCGAGCTGAAGACCTGCCCGGCAACCAGATCACCAGGGTCCGCTTCAGGATGGAGGCGGATCAAGTCGAGCCCTTCCAGGGTGGCGATCTTGCGCGCCAGCTGGTCAAGGTTGGGGTTGGCCAGACGGGTGTAGTAGTAGCCCGGCGCGGTGCGGGCGACGATGCCCGCACCAGTGGCGACGTCGGGAAAATTAAACGTGGAAGTCTGGTAGATCGGGGTTACATGGGCGTGGTGCGGGTTTTCGTCTTCCCCGATATGGGTGACCAGGGTGCTGATGCTGTGGTTGGGCGAAAATTGGTACATATATTGCTCCTCCTGTGATTATGGAACCGGATGAGGTGATTATACGTCTAAAAGCATACCCGCCAAATAAGGCTGGAGATACTCATCCAATTCTCAGCAAAATAGTCTCATTAACCCTTATGCATGCAAGACTCTCTGGTAAAATCGACCTATGACTTCCAACACCGGCACCCAAGCCCATCCACGCATGGTCCGTGCTAAAGCGAACCCCCTAAAAGTTAGCCCAATTATCCAGGCAATCCTGGCTCTTTGCATTGGCTTCGGGCTGCTGGCGCTGCTGATTGTAATGCTGCCTGGAATCTATGCCCACATTTACGATGGGCGTATCTTCCCCGGTGTGGCGGTGGGAGGGGTAAACCTTTCTGGTATGAGCACCGAGCAGGCCGCAGAGCTGCTTGCCACAAAGCTGGACTACCCCCAACGGGGGAAGATCGTCTTCCAGGAAGGCACTAACCTGTGGACTGCTAAACCTGCCGAGCTGGGTTTGACCCTGGATACCCAGACGACCGCCCTGGCGGCGTACAACCTGGGCAGGACCGGCAGCCCGGCAGCCCGTATGACTGACCAATGGCGCGCCTGGTCCTCAGGGGCAGAGCTGGCGCCGTGGTTCGTCTTTGATAAACGTGTCGCCCAACAATACCTGCAGGGGATCGCTGACAAGGTTGACCGTCCGATAATCGAAGCCAGCCTGGGGATCAGTGGAGTAGAGGTAGTGGTCAATTCAGGGCAGGTTGGGCGCAACCTGGATGTTCCCAGTGCCCTCGCCAGCCTGGACGCCCAGCTGAAGACGATGACGGATGGTATTATTCCGCTGGTGGTGCATGAGACGCCTCCGGTGATCCTGGATGCAACTGCCCAGGCAGATCTGGCACGTCGGATCCTGTCTGCGCCACTTACCCTACGGATCCCCAATGCAGAACCGGGGGATGCGGGTCCGTGGTCGTTCGAGCTGGCCGCGCTGGTTCAGATGCTGACCATCAACCGGGTCAAGACGGACAACGGTGAGAGTTACCAGGTGGGTCTCAGTCCGGATGCACTCAGGACTTTCCTGATGAATATTGCCCCACCCTTGAGCCGTGACCCGCAAAATGCCCGCTTTATTTTTAATGACGATACCCGCCAGCTGGAAGTGATCCAACCGGCGGTCATCGGGCGGGCGCTGGACATAGATTCAAGCCTGGCGCAGATCAACCAGCAGCTGCTCAACGGTCAGCACAATGTGGACCTGGTGATGCAAACCACCAATCCGCCCGTGACCAACGATGCCACGGCCGCGAGCTTGGGGATCACCGAGCTGACCAGCGAATACACTTCCTATTTCTATGGCTCGGATGCTTCCCGCATTCAGAATATTTCCACCGCGGCTTCCCGCTTCCACGGCTTGCTGATCGCACCCGGAGCGACTTTCTCCATGGCGGACACACTGGGTGACGTGAGCCTGGATACGGGCTACGCTGAAGCCCTGATCATCTTCGGCGACCGCACCATCAAGGGCGTGGGGGGTGGGGTGTGCCAGGTGAGCACCACCTTGTTCCGCACCGCCTTTTTTGGCGGCTACCAGATTGACCAGCGCTGGTTCCATGCCTACCGGGTTAAGTACTATGAACAGACCGCCAGCGGTGGGCACGATGAAAACCTGGCCGGGCTGGATGCAACCGTATTCGCCCCCCAGGTGGACTTCCGCTTCACCAACGACACTCCCTATTGGCTGCTGATGGAGACCTATCCGACCAAAACTTCACTCACCTGGAAGTTTTATTCAACTTCCGATGGGCGGACTGTGGACTGGCAGACCAGCGGATTACAGAACGTCGTAGAGCCGCCACCTCCGCTGTATGAAGAGAATCCCGACCTGCAAAAGGACGAGATCAAACAGGTGGATTGGGCGGTCGCTGGCGCGGATGTGTCCGTGACCCGCACCGTTACCCGCGACGGCAATATCATCCAAGACGATACCTTCGCGACGCATTACCTTCCCTGGCAGGCGAAGTATCAGTATGGACCCGGGACGGAAGTGCCCACCCCCGAGCCAACCCCCAACCCGTAAAACATTTTGTTGCGAGCCAGTGTTGCTCTGGCGTGGCAATCTCCAATGGACATTATTTATCGATTTACATGACAAATTTTGATTGAATTAATCTCCCAATTGGAGATCGCTTCGGCAAAAAGCGCCTCGCATTGACAACGTCATAGTATCCTGGGTCTCTCCGTTATTTTCGGCGAGAGCCTTTTGATTTTTAAGGTAGAATATTCCTTTGAATTGATATCTCTCAGCCCAGTGAATGCTTCGGGCAGTGCATTTACCCATCTGCAGGAGCTGGCTGAACCAGAGTTTAACAGGGACGAATTGGAGGAATTATGGTCAATCAAGAGCTGCTTGAGATTTTACGCTGTCCAAACTGCGTGCGAGAAAAAGAAGGCCTGCTAGATTATTACAAGGAATCCTGGCTGATCTGCCACGATTGCGACCGTAAGTACCCGATCCGCGATGATATCCCGGTGATGCTGATCGATGAAGGCGACAAGTGGATCAATACCAAACGGGAGGATTTACCCGTACCCCCGCCCGATAAATAGCCATTCATCACATCGCTGATCAAAGCAATTACTATATTATTGGTAAGAACATGGAAAGCTACACGGATATCCTGGATGAGCTGAGCTGTGGGGAGGATCAGCGGGCGGAGGCAGCCTTGCCACACCTGGCTGTCTGGGGACCCGAGGTTATCGAGCCTTTGCGGGAGCGCCTATCAAGCCCCAATGCGGAAGTGCGCTGGTGGGCCGTACGGGCACTGGCGGAAGTCCATGATGAGCGCGTGCCAGATCTCTTGGTGAGCGCACTTTCCGATCCAGATAAATCTGTGCGTTGGTGTGCTGGGCTGGCACTGCGCACTCATCCATCAGAGAAGTCAGCTCCGGCCTTGATAGCACGGCTATCAGACGAGGATGCCCTTACCCGTCGCCTGGCAGGCGATGCGCTGGAGGCGATTGGTAGCCCAGTCGTTCCGCAGCTTATCGATGTCATGCAGCATGGTGAGCACCTCGCCCGCATTGAAGCCGTGCGTGCCCTGGCCAAGATCGGCGATCAGCGTGCCATCCCGGCTTTGTTCGAGGCCTTGGATGACAACTCAGCCTTGATCGAGTATTGGGCCAGCGAGGGGTTGGAGAAGATGGGGGTGGGAATGCTGTTTTACAAGCCAGAATGAATTATACGTAGGGGCGAAGCACGAGGGTATAAGCACCCTCATGCGCCGCCCGGACATGAATGTTTCATAATGGTTGTAGAGGCGCACCAGTCCGGTCAGACATTTGACCGGAGGGGTGGGATTCCAAATATTACTTGTTCAAATTTCTCCCCTGCGCCCCTATCTATCTTGTTGGGGCGAAGCATTCGTCCTTCAAAGGTTGGTAATATTTTTATCCACCAACGGATGCTTCGCCCTTACATATGTTTTTTATTATCTGTGTTAATCTGTGTTTATCTGTGGCTAATTCCTTTTCCCTCACCGGTTAATCGCCCACACCAGCCAGATGCCGATCATCGCCAGCCCGAGCATGAAGCGCACCACGAACGATGCGCCCCAACCGATCGCCAGGCCGCGTAAGCTCGCCAGGGCTTTCCCCGCATCACGCTGCCGCAGATATTCCAGCAGCCACACCACCAATGGCGCGGCAATGAGACCGCCGAATGGGGGGAAGAAGATCGTCCCCAGGATGCCTGCCAGCATCCCCATCACAATCGATAACCAGGAGGCGCCTTCCTCATGCGCCTTGGCAGCCATCAAGACGTTATCGATCGTGGCTCCGGCGATCATCAGCAAGGTGAGCACCACGATGAGCACCCAGCCCAGGGTTGTGAAGCCGGTGACCACCCCATAACCCAGGGCTGCCAGCCAAATGACAATCATGCCCGGGAAGATGGGGACGACCAGCCCGAACAACCCCACCAGCATGAGGATCAGGGTGATTACAAAAATCGCGTCAGACAGCCAGGCGGGCAAGTATACTCCTTAATCTACAGCATTACGCTTCCGGGCGGATAACGTCGATTCCACCCATCCACGGGCGCAGCACCGGCGGGACGACCACACTGCCATCCGCCTGCTGGTAGTTCTCCAGCACGGCGATCAGGGTGCGCGGCATGCCCAGCCCCGAGCCATTCAAGGTATGCACCAGGCGCAGCTTACCGCCCTCAGTGGGCCGGTACTTGATATTGGCACGGCGTGCCTGAAAATCGCCCACGTTCGAGACCGACGATACCTCCAGCCACTCATTGCAGCCCGGTGCCCACACCTCGATGTCATAGGTCAGCAGGGCATTGAAACCCAGATCGCCGGTGCACAGCTGCTTGACACGATAAGTCAGCCCCAGCTCGAGGCAGGTTTGCTCAGCATCGTCGCGCATTTTTTCCAGCATCCGGTCCGACTCTTCGGGCTTGCAGAAGATGTACATCTCCACCTTGTCGAACTGGTGACCGCGCTTGATGCCGCGCACATCCCGCCCGGCGCTCATCTTTTCGCGCCGGAAGCAGGGTGTGTACGCCGTGTAGTAACGGGGTAGGCTGGCTTCGTCCAGCACGTCATCGATGTGCAGCCCAGTGAGCGGCACCTCTGCCGTGGGCACCATCCACAGGTCGTCCTCCACGTCATGGTACAGGTTATCCCTGAACTTGGGCAGCTGCCCGGCGCTGAACATGGTATTCTCCTTGACCATGAAAGGGGTGTACTTTTCGGTATACCCCTGGCGGATGTGCAGGTCGAGCATCCAGGCGATCAAGGCGCGCTGCAGGCGGGCACCCGCCCCGCTGAGCACGTAAAAGCGCGAGCCGGTGATCTTGACACCTCGTTCGAAATCCAGGATGCCAAGGGCGGGACCCAGGTCCCAGTGGGCTTTGGGCTCGAAGTCGTACTCCGGGATCTCTCCCACCCCGCGCAGCACCACGTTCTCGCTGTCATCTTTGCCATAGGGCGTGCGGGTATCGGGGATGTTCGGGATGCCTGCCAGGATGGCATTCAGCTCTTCCTCGACCTTGCGCAAGCCTTCGTCGAGCTGGCTGATGCGTTCTCCCACGTTCCGCATGGCTTCGATCTTCGTCTGGCGGTCAGCGGGGTCTTTGGCTTTGCTGATCTCTTTGGAGACCGCGTTGCGCTCAGCTTTGAGGCTCTCCGCCTCTTGAATGATGTGGCGGCGCTGGCGGTCGAGCTCCAGGATCTGGTCGACGGGCGCAATCTCCATCTGGCGGTCAACCAGGGCTTTTCGCACCACGTCAGGTTGTTCACGGATGAGATTGATGTCTAGCATAGTTGCACCTCCAATTATGCCCAAAAAATTGCCAAAAAAATTGCCAAAAAAATTGAATAAAAAAGCCCTCTCGTCAGCAGGACGAGGGGGCGCCCGTGGTGCCACCTGCATTTCGCCAGCCTGTCCACTTTCCGTGAAATGCGAGACCAGGCCGGCCTCATCTCTGCGCTAACGGGCAGTCCCGGCACCCTTAGCTTGGAAAAGCGCCAAATCTGCGGGAGCAATTGGACCGTATTCTGGTCCGGCGGAGTGGATTTCGCCCGTGTGCCTGCCGCCTCGCACCTTCCGGCGACTCTCTGGGAGGTTTCCTGGCTACTCGTCTCCGCGCTGGTTATTCTGGAATAGATTAGGGTGGATTATACAATAGGATAGGGACGTGTCAAGAGACGGGGGAAAGAAGCTGAGACGAATACTGAAAACAAGGATTAAAAAGCAATCATAGATAGGTGCAGATGAGAATAGAATAAACACCTTAGCAAACACAGAGAACACGGAGGCTGACATTTCATCAAATTGACATGATAGCAAGTTGATTGACAGGTGGTGAGATTTTTGCTATGCTGGAATAGGAGGGATTGAGAGATGGGAAACCCAATTATCGTTACCCAAATTGGCTGGGTAAACGCCAATAAGGTGCGCTACTTCCCCTGAGGTTGTGAGCGCTAGAGCAGGGGACCTGCTTCTCCTTCCATCGCCGTGCTAGAATCAGGTTCTTCCTCTTCTCCGGATAGCAGGAGAAAAGTGAATCCAAGCTAAATTACTACGCGTATCAGCGTATTCGACTAACCAATATTCATCTGATGAATCTATATTTGGGAAGATCGCTGTGAAGGTGACCAAATAGTATGATGAAAAGGCGATGAAGCTGCAAGGATATTGAATAAAACAAGTTAGGAAAATATCCAGGAAACTTTATCGCGTAACGAAAAAGGAGAATACCATGAAATCTCTAATGAAGGGGATATTCAATATTCTTGCTGTCCTATTGCTGTTTTTCGGATTAATCGCCAGCCCCGCAGAAGCGAAACCCGGGGTGGAATACGCACCTGGTGAGTCTGACCAGATTATCCAGGATACCTGGAATGTCAAAACTGTGGGCCAAATTGGCGGGGTCACTTATGCAGTGACCGTACAGGGTGACTATGCATATATTGGTATTGGACCTCGTCTGGTCATCTTGAATGTCTCTGCTCCGGATCACCCCACCTGGATTGGGCAGACCGCTTTACTGCCCGATTTTGTGAAAGGCGTGACTGTGATCGGGAACTATGCCTATGTCGCTGATGTTGATGGTGGCTTGTACATCTATGATGTAAGCCTGCCAACGGCTCCCATCGAGGTCGGCGTCTACGATACACTGGGACAAGCTCTGGGTGTAGCCGTGGCTGGGAACTATGCCTACATCGCTGACTGGATAGATGGCCTGCGCATCGTCGACGTGAGCGTGCCAGGCACACCCACCGAGGTCGGCTTCTATAATACACCGGGCTTTGCCGAGGGCGTAGCCGTGGCCGGAAACTACGTCTATGTCGCCGGCGCTACTGCAGGCTTACGCATCATCGACGTGAGTGTGCCGAGCGCCCCTACTGAGGTTGGCTTCTACGATACTTCGGGCGCTGCCATTAGTGTGGTCGTGGCCGGGAACTACGCCTACGTTGCTGATGGATTTACTGGGCTCCGCATTATCGATGTGAGCGTGCCGAGTGCCCCCACCGAGGTTGGCTTCTATGCTACCCAGGGATATGTTAACAGTGTGACCGTCGTCGGGACCTTCGCCTACGTCGCTGATTACTATGAAGGTTTGCGCATCGTAGACGTAAGCACGCCGAGCGCTCCTAGGGAGGTTGGCGTCTATGCTACATCGGGAAATGCCCAGGGTGCGGCCGTGGCCGGGAACTACGCCTATATCGCTGATGGATTTACTGGACTACGCATCATCGATGTGAGCGTGCCGAACACCCCTACCGAGATCGCCTTCTATACTACAACGGGAAATGCTGTTTCCGTGGCCATATCCGGGACCTTCGCCTACGTCGCTGACTACTACGAAGGCTTGCGTATCATCGACGCGAGCGTACCGAGCGCTCCTATGGAGACCGGCTTCTACGCCACACCGGGAAATGCCCAGGGTGTGGCTGTGGCCGGGAACTACGCATACGTCACCGATGTTAATGGACTGCGCATCATCGACGTGAGCGTGCCGAGCGCTCCTACCGAAGTTGGCTTCTATGCTACACCGGGATATGCTGTTTCCATGACCATATCCGGGACCTTCGCCTATGTAGCTGACTACTATGAAGGCTTGCGTGTCATCGATGTAAGCGTACCGAGCGCTCCTACCGAGGTCGGTTTCTACGATACATCAGGCGCTGCAGTTAGCGTTGCTGTGGACGGGAACTACGCCTACATTGCCGACACCGTGGATGGCGTCCATATCATTGACGTGAGTGTGCCGAGCACTCCCACCGAAGTCGGCTTCTATGATACACCGGGTACTGCCGTTGGCGTGGTCGTGGCTGGAAGCTATGCTTATGTCGCCGATGTTGTTGGACTGCGTATCATTGATGTGAGCCTGCCGAGTGCCCCCACAGAAGTCGGCTTCATTGCTACCCCGGGATCTGCTGTTGGCGTGGCCATATCCGGGAACTTCGCCTACGTCGCTGACTCCTACAACGGATTGCGCATCATCGACGTGAGCTTGCCGAATGCCCCCACTGAGGTCGACTTCTACGATTCACTTGGTAAAGCTAATAGCGTGTCTGTGGTCGGGAGCCTTATCTATGTTGCCGATGGAGAAGGTGGCCTACTCATCCTGCGTTTTATTGGGGAGAATCCAGTCTACACAATCTCCGGGCATATTACGGATTTGGTTGGACACCCCCTTTCCGGAGTAAATGTATTTGCCGGTCCTGGGTACAGCGTCTTTTCCGACAATCAGGGGTACTATATCATCACGGATGTACTGAGTGGGAGCTATACACTTACCCCAACCCTGAGCGACTATTCCTTCACACCACCTGAACGCAGTCTCAGCGTGCCTCCAGATGCGTCCGAGCAAGACTTCATCATAGTGAATCTTATCCTACCTGAATTTTTACCTATGATCGCACGCAATTAGCATGTTTGATACATAGACAAGATAGGAAATAAATTATTGTATTCCCGGCGCAAATTATGGATATACAAGGTAGTGGGATCAGCCTCGTAGCTCTTCTGCGGTTGCCTGTTCCGGCACGACCAGCGAATAGTAGGTGTTCCGCCCTCGCTTCTCACCCTTGATTAAATTAGCCTCTTTCAGCACCCGCAGGTGGTGCGAGGTGGTGGACTGGGCAGTGCCCAGGAACTCCACCAGCTCGTCCACGGTGAACTCACCCTTGGCCAGCAGCTTGACGATCTTGACGCGCGTCTCGTCCGCCAGCCCGTTGAACAACTGGGCAATATCCACCACTTGCTGCTCGTCCATGCCATCCACCCTGGCAAAGCCGGTCAGCGCCTGGCAGCAGATCTGCCCGGGAGCGAAATCCCCAGGGTCTGTCTGGGGGGAGGCCGGGATCATCTGGATCAGCCTGGGTTTCGAGGTGTCGTCCTGGCTGGCAACCTGTAGCATGGTTGGGGAGATGCCGGTTTCGAGCACCAGGCGCGTCAGGCTCAGCAGGAACTCCCGCTGAGCATCCGGGGGTAGCTGCGCGAAAAGCTTCTCCACAAATGCCAGCCGCTCTTCCGGTTGGGTATTTTCCATTGCCATATCCAGCAGCTGAGTGATCAAAGTGGCGGTGATATTATCCATGGGTTTATCCTTGCCTAAAAACACATCCAAAATTATCAATCTATCTAGGGAATATAATAACAGAAAGTGGATGGAAAGTCAAGGAAATGGCTAATGTATCGAGTTTATTAGATTAATATGACGTTCTTCCTCTTGACCAATCGAAAATTATGGATATAATATATAGAAAGAGTAGTCATTGCGGTATCCCCGCTGATTTTCGGGGAAGGCGATCTTGCCTCTGTCTCGAGCAGTGCGAGGCCGAAGCAATCTCCCTCAAGCTTATTGGAGATCGCCACGCCCGGTAAAAAGTGCCGTGCTCGCGATGACAGATCAAACAAAAGGAGTAAGAATCATGTCAGAATCAAACGTTCAAGAAAAACCCGTTGATATTCACGCAGTCGTGCGCCAGCACTACGGTGAAGCGGCTGCCAGCTTTCAACCGAAGGCTAAGTCAGCCTGCGGCTGCTCAAAAGAGGTGGAAGAGTTGAATGCCAGCAAGCTTTATCCGCTCTCCGAGCTCGACACCCTGCCAGATGAAGTCACCGGACTCTCCATGGGCTGCGGCGACCCGATCACACTGGCCTCCCTCAAGCCCGGCCAAACCGTGCTCGATTTGGGTTCGGGCGGCGGCATCGACTGCTTCATGGCAGCCAAAAAGGTCGGCGAGACCGGGCACGTGATCGGCGTGGACATGACCGCCGAGATGCTTGAAAAAGCGCGCCTCAACCAGGCCAGGATGGGTTTCAAGAACGTTGAGTTCCGCCTGGGCGAGATCGAGCACCTGCCTGTGGCGGATAAAACTGTGGACGTGATCATCTCCAACTGCGTGGTCAACCTTTCGCCCGATAAGCCGCAGGTGTTCAAAGAGGCATTCCGCGTCCTGAGATCCGGCGGCAGGCTGGCGCTGAGCGACATCGTCACCGACGGTCCGCTGCCCCAGGAAGTCAAGGACAGCCTGAGCGCCTGGGCGGGCTGCGTGGCGGGAGCTCTGGATGTGAAGGAATACATCGCTAATCTCGAAGCGGCCGGCTTTACCAACATCGAGCTCACCCCCACCTACTTCGACCAGGAAGTAGTGGACGAGTATGTGAAGCAAGCCGACATACAGTCGTGCTGCGGCGGGGGTCAGCGCATGGTGATGAGCGATGGGGTGGAGGTTAAGGTGGTTGAGCTAAAGGAAGCAGTCGACCTGGGCGATAAGCCGGTGCGCGAATCCGTCTTCAGCGCCCAAATCACGGCATATAAGCTGTAATTTTACGATTAAACCCAAACTTCCGAAGAAAATTTGGCTAACATTTCTTCGGAAGTTTTTATTTACGTCCCGAGAAGATGGGATTATCTGGCTATTTCGATTTAC
This sequence comes from Anaerolineae bacterium, assembly GCA_041481345.1. Taxonomy (GTDB): domain Bacteria; phylum Chloroflexota; class Anaerolineae; order Anaerolineales; family UBA4823; genus FEB-25. The sequence continues at coordinate 45,495 of JBGPBQ010000001.1, read as the reverse complement.
ATTTCACCAATTGAGACTCCCTACTAAACTGGGGAGTATCAACTTTGGCGATGAATTGCTAGCAAGGTTATTTGCTGCCCAGGGATTTGAAATTGCCCAATCCGGAGGAAGTCGTATTAGTCTGGGGAGAACCATAATAAGACACACTTCCAGCGCCGCTGATGGTACCCGTCAACTGGTCAGTGACCCACACCGTTGCACCGCCCAATCCCGATATAGTGACATTGGCAATCTGGACCTTCAGGTCCGTGGCATTCACATTACCTGCACCGGAGATATCGATCGTCAATTTAGGGGCAACACCAGAAGCATTCAAACCTCCGACCCCGCTGATGGTTACATTGAGGCTGCCCGTGGTGAGTTGGTTCATCACGACATTTCCGGCTCCACTCAGGTTAATATCCAGGCTGGGGGTTGAGAGGGTTTCCATCTGGACATCACCCGCCCCGCTGATTTTGAAAGAGGTGAGGTCTTTGACTACGATGGTGAATACCAACGGGTTTTGATTGTTTAGAGGGGAAATTGTGATATTTTCCTTGGTCTTGATAATGAGTGTCCCATTACTTACCACAGAGCTGATTTCAGGGACAAGATTATCGGGACCTGAAATATTCAATGATTCTTTGTCGCCCTGCATAAGGTTTATCTTTCCGATGGTGCTAAAATCGATCGCACTAAAACCACTTACATCACGGTTTTCGCTGATGTTCACCTTGGATGGGGTAATCACCTTGACACCCGCATTTGACAATACACTGCAGCTGACCAATAACATAGATATAAGGAGAAGTGAAATACAGATGGTTCGGATTTTCATTGGACCTCCTTTGTGTGCGGGGAATGGACGCACTTGTTTGATGCCATAATTATAAAATATAAGTATCTATTTTATCCTGGTCAGAAGAGGGGTTAAATCCTGTCCGGGTGGATAGGAACGGTCAATCGATTTAAATTGTCACCTCTCCGCCAGCTGCTTCTTGAACCCCTCCAGTGCTGGGATGGGGGTGGGGTCGACCTCGTAGATCATCGCCAGGTAATACGCCACGTAATCCCCCAGGTGCAAAGCGGTCCACTGCTGGGCGAGAGCGGTCTCCCCCTGGGCATCGATGAAATCGGTGTTCAGCCCCTCGAGCATGTATGCCTGCTTGGTCAATTCCGACCTCAGCAGGTTGCGCGGATGATAGGACGGGGCTCGCAGGAAGAGCGCCATGGCAGATGAGAGCGCATTCTCAGGCTGGGTGAGACCCGCCAGGGCATTGTGGTCGGCTTCGGGCAGCGTCTCGAACTGCGCCCAGGCCTTGGCCAGCTCGTTGATCTGAGTCTTCCAGCGCCGCGCGACTGGCTCGAGCACGTCGGCTCCGAAAACCATCACCCAACGCCCCATCATTTGACCCGCCTCACGCTTGGCGAGGTTGCGCACCACGGGCACTTCCACCCGCAGGTCCGTCTGTTGTTTGCGCATAGCCGCAGTTGCCGCGGAGAGCTCAGCCTCAGGATCGGGGATCAAACCCAGGCGCTTCAACAGCGCCAGTAGCAGCCCGAAGGAATAACCAACGGCGGCGCGCGGCTGCCCGGGGTGCTCGAAAGTCCACACAGGGGTGTTTGTGGCCTCAGCCTTCTGAGCCAATTTGCCCCCCGTGCACAGCGCCAGGATGCGGCAGCCGCTTAACCGAGCCTGTTCGAATGCCGCCAGCGTTTCCTCGGTATTGCCCGAATGCGAGCTGGCGATCACCAGCGTCCCCGGTCCCCGCGCCCAGGCCGGCAAACTGTAGCTGCGCTGCACCATGACCGGCACCGGGCAGAGAGGTGTTGCGTACGCACACAGTAGGTCGGCCCCGATAGCTGAGCCGCCCATGCCAGCGATGAGCACGTTTTTAATTCCCTGCCAGGGAGGCAGGCTCAAGCCCAAGCCCTGCCGGTAGGCGTTCTCCAGCTGGCTGGGGAGGTTTTCGATCTCACCCAGATAGTTTTGCTGGTCGATGTTATAAAATGCAGTGTAATTATCTAGATCCATAGTTGCCTCGATTAAATCCCCGTTGTTGCTTTCTCTTTCGGCTATAGTTTACCCATTTTACCCTGTTTTTTGAGCAGGTGGGCGTAGATTTCCCGGCGCGACCAGCCGGATGGACCCGCCAGCCGGGCAGCGATCTGTGAAGCGGGCTCACCACTGGCCAATAACTCTTGCAGCTCCTCATTCAAATTTTCTTCCGTCCAACGCTCGACCTGGTTCGCACTGCCCGCCATCACCAGGGTGAACTCGCCGCGCGGCGGGTGATCAGTAAAATGCGTCAAAGCCTGGCTTAGACTGCCACGGAAGATCTCCTCGTGCAGTTTGGTCAGCTCGCGCCCGACTGCGATTTGCCGGTCACCCAGCTCCGCTTGCAGCTGTTCCAGTGCCTGGATCAGACGGTGGGGGGCTTCGAGGAAGATCAGAGTGTACGGGAAGCCCGACACTTGTTTCAACACTCGCTCCCGCTCGCCGCTCTTGCGTGGCAGGTAGCCCAGATATAGGAACGCATCCGTGGGCAGGCCCGAAGCCACCAGGGCGGCGATCGGCGCACACGCGCCTGGTATTGGGCTGACTGCATGCCCGGCGGCGATGACCGCCCGAACCAGCTCGTACCCCGGGTCGTTCAAGGCCGGGGTACCGGCATCCGAGACCAGCGCCACATCCCCCTCCTGCAGAGCATCCAGCACCTGACCCAGACGCACCAATTTATTGTGCTCGTGGTAGCTCATACACGGGGTGTGGATGTCGTACCGCTGGAGCAGTTTAGCCGTATGGCGTGTGTCTTCAGCCGCGATCAGCCGGACCTCGCACAGAGTACGCAAGCCGCGTGCGCTGATGTCCTCCAGGTTCCCAATCGGGGTCGCCACCAGGTAGAGCGTGCTCATGGCAGTGCCCAGGTGAGTAGATGGAGAGTCAGGGCGTAATTATTCGGGTCCAACGCTACGAAGCGCATCTGACCAAACCGCCCGTGGTTGGTGGTGTAACACAGGTAGGTGCCTACCGGCAGGCTCTCCACCGCAATTGGGGCGGTGCTCATTGCAGCAGACTGGCAGCTGGTAAGCGATGGCTCCGCATTGCCGAATACGCCGAGCAAAGCTCCACCCTGGGGAGACAGCCAGTGGTATCCATTCTCGTCGGCCACATACGCCAGGTCTTCATCCCCGCTGTTAAGGGTGAGCGTGTCCAGGTCGATCCGGTCGCCCGGGAGGGGTGAGAGCTCGCCGCCCACCTGTCCGGGTGGGGTGGCGGTGGCGGTGGGGGTTTCGGTGGGGATGGTGGTGACGGATAGGGTGGGTGTGCTCGTGGCAGTGGCCTGGTTCTCCGCTACCACGATGCGCACCCAAAATGAGTTATTGCCGTTCGGACCGATACCAAATAACTCACCAGCAGGGTTTGCCAGCTTCCAATTGCCCTGGTACGTGCCAGGTGACTGGGGGGCGACCATCTCAACCGAGATTTCGACGGTTTGGGAAGGAGATACAAATCCTTTTAAAGGCACTGATTCAGGGGCACCCATGCGGTCGCCATAGAAGAAGGTGACGGAGTAAGCGGTCGTCCAGGTGCAGGTGCCGACATTCGCCAGCTTCCAGGTTTTGACAAAACTCTGCCCGGCAGGGATCACGGTATCGTCAGGGATGGTGATATCAAGCGGGTTGCCTGCACCTGCCTGGTCGCACAGCGCCATGGGTGTGCTGGTTTGGGTCACCTGAACGAGGGTGGGCGTTATTTTCGGGGATGGCAGGGGCGTTGAGCTGGTCTGTGTCGGCATGACGGTGGCAGATGGGCTGGCTATCTGCGTCGCCACGGCTGCAGTGCTGGTGGTGGTTTTACCATTCACAATGGCTGCGATAGTCTGGTACACCTGTGTCTGGTCGGGTGTGGACGTGCCGGCCGGCACATCGCTGGCAGAAATACGCGTGATCACCTGCCACAAAAGAAAGATAGCGCCTCCCGCTACTGCCAACCACACCAGGGCGGTTAAAAGTCCAAACCGGATGGGAGCGCGTTTTTCGGTTGACACTAGTCTTGGTCCTTAAGTCCTTACCCCCAGACGGTTTACCAGCAGGCAGGCAATCTCACGTGCCGCCTCAGGGCGGGCAGACTCTCGGCAGGCTTCGGCAGCCAGCTCAAGCTGCTTTGGGTGTGTGATCCAGGCGCGCAGTGCGCTGACGATATAGCTGGTCTTGGGCGCCCATACACCCACTCCTTCAGAGATGACGTAATCCACATTGCCATCCTCCTGACCTGGCAGGCGGCTGTATAAGATGAGAGGCAGCCCGGCGTTTAGCGCTTCGGTGATCGTGCTTGGGCCGGCCTTGGTGACCAGGATATCCGCTGCACGCATAAAGTCTGGCATCTCGCGGACGAAACCGTAGATCAAGGTGTTCATCGGCCACTGCCTGGTTTCTAATCGTTCCTTGAGCTCTGCATTGCGCCCGGCGACGACCACCAGTGTGATTGGCAGATTGGCTTCCGCAATCGCCCCGGCAGTTTTTTCAAGCGGCCCCATACCCTCGCCACCGCCAACGAGCAACACAACCAGTTTATCTTGCGGCCATCCCAGCTTCTGGCGCAGGGCATTTTTATCACCGGCTGGTTGGCAAAAGCGGTCAGCCACCGGCAACCCGACTAATTTGACTTGTTCAGGGTTGAGACCCGCCAGCAGAGCACGCTGGTAGGCGGTTTCGGTTGGCACCAGGCATAAATCCACCCCTTGGTGATACCACATGGCATGGGTAGTAACCAGGTCGGTCACCACGGTGATGAAGGGTGGACGGTTCTTTCCCAGGGCATGCAGGAACGGGTCATTTGCCAGTGGGTGCACAGACACGATCATATCAGCAGGATATTGGTTGATTACCTTGCGCAGCTTACGCCGCACGTAGGGGTAGGCGCCCTTGACGATCAACTTTGCCCGGCGGTTGCCGTTGCTGATCCGGTAGCCCAACCCCCATACTTCGGGTACGCGCACCATATACGGGTACATTCTGGGGGCATAGTTCAGGGGTCGTGGGGCTGCATCCAGGAATATATCCACCATCTGGGTGGTAATGCGCTCGTCGAACTCAAGCTTCAGGGCTTCGATAATCGCTTCCGTGGAGCTGCGGTGACCACCGCCAGTATCTGAAAATAGAAACAGGATGTGAGGCCGTTTGGCAGGGAGATCAGCCATTGGGGGAGCCGGACGATTCAGGATGGGGTGTTTTGGACTTCACCCTGCGGGCAAGCTGGCGGCGGGGTAGTAATACCCGGTGACCGCAGCTCAGGCATTCGATGCCGATATCCGCACCCAGCCGGACAACTTTCCATTCATAGCCTCCACAAGGGTGCGGCTTGCGCAAACGTAGGACATCGTCCAGCCGTAAATCGGGCAGCATGAGGGCATTATAACACGCAGGCGAAATACCCTTGGATGGTATAATCCTTGCCGAAGGAGTTACCCGGTCTTGTTAAACTTTCTAAACAACCCGTCTGTAATCATCACATACATCATTATTTTATTGACTGCCTTTCCGGTGCACGAGTTTGCCCATGCCTGGGTAGCGGATCGATTTGGGGATGACACCCCTCGCGTCAACGGCCGCCTGACCCTCAACCCATTTGCACATCTGGACCCGATTGGAACGATTCTGATGCTCTTGGTGGGTTTTGGATATGCAAAGCCGGTACCGATCAACCCGTATGCGCTCCAGCGGCGTTCGTCCGCCGCACCCATGCTGGTCTCCTTGGCAGGGCCGATGTCAAATTTCTTAATGGCGATTCTAGCTGCCATCCCTTTCCGTTTGGGTCTTGTATCCATCTCTGCCCTCACCACTACGACAACACGGTTTCTTCCTAACATGGCTCAGTTCCTTTATTTATTCATTCAGATAAATTTATTGCTGATGTTGTTCAATCTGATCCCTTTATTCCCATTGGACGGAGAGAAGGTGATTGCATTTTTTTTACCTCCTGCCGGGCAGCAAGTATTGGATAACATTCGTCCCTTCAGCCCGATAATCCTGATGGTGATTCTGTTCGTATTACCCCTTGTCGGATTCAACTTATTAGGGAACATCATTGGTCCAGCATTAAGATCGATCAGCTTATTCCTGATCGGGGTTTAAAGGACGTGCGTATGTTGTACCGTGTGCGCCAATTCTGGCGCACAATATCTTTAAAAACTGATCCGCATGCGCTTGAGCAGGCAAAAGCTTTATTAACTAAAGCGCAGTGGCAGCTATTTCTACGACTCCAGCCTGGAGAGCAGAGCCATGCTTTAGCGATGTACTTTAATCTGCTCCAGCAAGGTGAAAATCAGTCTGACCTGCTGGTGGCAGCTTTACTTCACGACGTGGGCAAGCTGCGCTACCGTATGAACCCGGTGGAACGGGCGATGGTGGTCTTGGCGCAGGCGGTGCTGCCTGGTCAGGCACAGCGCTGGGGAAGCCTGCCGCTCAATGCATGGGACGGTATGCCTGGCTGGAGAAAGGCATTTATCGTGGCTGAGCAGCATGCCGAATGGGGTGCGAAAATGGCCCAAGAGGCGGGGGCAAGCCCCCTGACTGAAAGCCTGATCCGCCAGCACCATGACACGGCTTGCGAGGAAAATGAAATCATGGAGAACAGTCTGCTGCATAAGCTGTGGCTGGTTGATAACGAAAGCTAGCTGAGGGATCAGATGACCGTAAAAATCACCATCATTGGTACTGGGCAGATTGGGGCCTCCATCGGCCTGGCGTTGGGGGCGCAGAAAGACCTGTTCCTGCGCATTGGGCACGATAAAGACCTCAAGATTGCCAACCGTGCCAAAACCTTGGGCGCCGTGGATCAGGTGGAAATCAATCTATACAGCGCCATCGAAGATGCAGCCATTGTCGTCCTGGCGCTTCCCCTGGACCAGATCCAGGAGACCCTTCAATTGATCGCCCAGGACCTGAAGGAAGATGTCGTAATTATGGACACCGCCCCGGTGAAAGCCGAGGTATTCAAGTGGGTTAAAGAGCTGCTCCCACCTCAACGTTACTACGTTGGACTTGTCCCGGTGATTAATCCGGCGTACCTGGTTTCCCCTGGCTCAGGCGTCGAAGCTGCGCGAGCCGATTTAATTAAGGATGGCCTGATCGCCATTCTCGCTCCCCAGGATGTGCCATCCGAAGCCATCAAGCTGGCGACCGACTTCAGCCACCTGCTGGGTGCTGAGCATATGTTCATCGACCCGCTTGAGCTGGACAGCATGATGTCAGCTGTCCATATTCTGCCCCAGCTGATCGCAGCAGCCCTGCTGAACACCACCGTGGATCAGCCGGGCTGGCAGGATACCCGCAAGCTGACCGGTCGTCCGTATGCAGGTGTCACTAGCGCCTTGGGGCAGTCTGGTGAGGTCAGCAGCCTCTCCAGCCAGGCGATATCCACTCAAGAGCATCTGCTGCGCCAGTTGGATGCTTTGATGGAATATTTAGTTGGCCTGCGCCAACAACTAGCTTCAGGTGAAGTTGAAAAACTGCAGCAAGACCTGGAGCGTGCCAGGCTGGGGCATCAGAAATGGCTCAAGGAGCGGACAGCTGCCAATTGGGCTGTAAATGAAGCTGCCCCGATTGTCGAGTTGCCCACTGCTCGACAGATGTTCACCCGCATGTTCACATTTGGTGGCGGGCGCAAGCCAAAGCCGCCAAAATAAATCTAATTTTCATACCAAGCGAGGGACCTTATGACCGATAAACTACAGTGGATCCAGGATGAACTTCAAAAACTGAAAGATGACGGGTTATATAACCGCATCCGCACGCTCAGCAGCCCCCAGGGAGCATGGCTGGTGGTGGATGGCAAATGCGTGCTCAACTTCTGCTCCAATAATTACCTGGGGCTTGCCAATCACCCGCGCATCGTCCAGGCTGCCCAGGACGCAGTTAGGAAATATGGGGTGGGACCGGCTGCAGTGCGTTCCATTGCCGGTACCATGGACCTGCACCTCGAGCTGGAACGCCGCCTGGCGGCTTTCAAGGGGGTACAAGCCGCCATCACCTTCCAATCAGGTTTCACTGCCAACTTGGGCACCATCCCGGCATTGGTGGGTAAAGACGATGCCGTCTTCTCAGACGAGCTCAACCATGCCAGCATCATCGATGGCTGCCGGCTGAGCGGCGCCAAGATCATCCGCTATGCCCATTGCAACCCTGAGGACTTGAACCGGGTGCTGAGCGAGGAACGCCTCAAATATCCGCGCGCCATGGTTATCACGGATGGCGTCTTCAGCATGGATGGAGACATTTCTCCATTGGATAAGATTTACGAGGTGGTGCAGAACTACGACGCCATCTTGATGGTTGATGATGCGCACGGCGAAGGTGTGATTGGCAAGGGCGGGCGCGGCATCGTGGACCATTTTGGCTTGCACGGTAAAGTGGATGTTGAGATTGGCACGCTCTCCAAAGCCTTTGGCGTGGTCGGTGGGGTTTCCGCCGGCAACCCGGTGGTGGTCGAGTGGCTGCGTCAACGCGGGCGCCCATTCCTATTCTCATCAGCCATGACCGTCCCGGACGTGGCAGCCTGCCTGGCAGCGCTGGACATTCTGGAGGGCTCGACCGAGCTGGTGGATAAGCTGTGGGACAACACCCGCTATTTCAAGGCTGAGATGCGCAAGCTGGGCTTTGATACAGGGTTGAGCACCACCCCCATCACCCCCATCATGCTGGGTGAAGCCCCCCTGGCTCAGCAGTTCAGCCGCGAGCTGTTCGAAAATAGTCTGTTTGCCATGTCGATCGGCTTCCCCACCGTCCCCAAGGGCAAAGCCCGCATTCGTGTGATGATCTCTGCCGCCCACAGCCGGGAGGACCTGGATAAGGGTCTTGAGATCTTCGCCGGGGTTGGTCGTAAGCTGGGCGTAATCCAATAACCGCGGATTGAAAATAAATCCTTCTAGGGGTGCAGGAGTGGATTCTGGATTGCCACATGCTCAAATCCTCCCCCCGCTTACATAAGTTGTTTCCTCGTAGAGGCGCAGGGGAGGAATTCCATATACTGCATTTCAAATCCCTCCCCTGCGCTCCTACCAATTTATTGTTATTCACCCATTCGATGAACTCTTATGTCTGACCCGTTACATAAGAATCGTCATTCCATCCGCATAAGGATTATGATTATTCCCTGGAAGGTGCTTATTTTGTAACTATAGTCACTTATCAACGGGTGCACCTATTCGGTACCGTTGAGAATGGTGTAATGGACCTGAATCCATCAGGTAGAATCGCTTTTGAACAATGGGTACAACTGGGAAAGCGCTTTCCACAATCAGATTTTTCTTCCTTCGTTATAATGCCGAACCATGTCCATGGAATTGTATTTATAGTTAAGGATGCTCCGGAAGAATCCCAGATGAACCACGATCAAATTCCTACCCAGCACCCAAACAGTAACGCGAATATTGCTTCCTATTCATTAGGCACTATCGTGCGGGCGTACAAGGCATCTGTTTCCTTTAGGATCAATGCAATACGCGGATTTACCCATCCACCCGTTTGGCAGAGTAATTATTACGAGAAAATTATTTGCAACCAGGTGGAATATGAAAATATCTGGAAATATATTAATACCAATCCCGATAGGTGGGCCGAGGATCAATTACACACGTGATTCAGTGAGATATCTGTCGTGTAAGGGCTCATTGGATAACTATCGAGGGGGGTAGCTGCTTAATCCTTCACGGCACTATTTATACCTCTCCTAGTAGATGCGCAGCTTATCCGGTTGATTTATGACCGGAGAGGAGGAATCCCGAGTGTCCCATATTCAAATCCCTCCCCTGCGTTCCTACATTAGGGGAAATTCTTATTCTTTAAACGGGTCGAAGGTTGGGTTCGTGCCCGCCCAGATGCAGCTAGGGCGTCCATCTAGGTTGCAGGCAAAGCCATGGCTGCAGCGGTGCGCCAGGATGCGCGCCGGTTGGTCGGGCATCATATCAGGTGGGTAAACCACCTGCGCCTGCAGGCCAACCTTCTCATCCACGTGCTGGCAGTATTGGATTTTCAGGGTTTCCCAGGTCTTTTCAGTCATAGATAAACTCCGGTCAACAATTAGTATACCTTGAACTCCAGGCATGGCAAAGAGGTTTATTAATCTTAGTTCATGCGTGAGGAATCATAACGTAAAGGCCGTAGCATCGCTCAATTCGTCAGCTGCGTTCTGATGAGCTAACCAGTGGCACCTCCACCTTCTTGAGCAGCTCGTCCACCAGCTCCTCGGCGGTCTCGCCACTCAAGGCGTTCTCGGGGTTCATCATCATGCGGTGTGCCAGGCAGGCTACCGCCATGTGTTTGACATCATCGGGGATGACATAATCCCTCCCGTGCAGGGCGGCGAGCGCCTGCGCGGTGTGATATAACGCCAGGCTGCCGCGCGGGCTGGCTCCCAGCGAGAGCGCCGGGTGCTCGCGTGTGCTGTTCACCAGGCTCAAGATATAATGCCTGACGCTTTCAACCACATTTACCTGTCTCACCTGGCGCTGCAGCTCCTGCAGGCTCACTCCATCCACCGCCCGCTTGAGACTATCAATGGGGTGGGATAACTGCTGCAGCCGCATCATAGTATCCTCGCTGGTCTGGTCAGGGTAACCCAGGCTGATCTTTAACAGGAAGCGGTCCATTTGAGCCTCAGGCAGGGGGAAGGTGCCCTCGAACTCGATCGGGTTCTGAGTCGCAAGCAACAGGAATGGTCTGGCTAATGGATAGGTCACCCCATCCACGGTGACCTGTCCCTCGCCCATCGCCTCCAGAAGTGCGCTTTGCGTGCGCGGTGTTGCCCGGTTGATCTCATCTGCCAGCAGGAGGTTGCTAAAAACGGGTCCGGGTCTGAACTCAAACTCGCGCGTTTTTTGGTTGAATATTGAAACCCCGGTCACATCATTCGGCAGCAAGTCGGGCGTGCACTGCAGCCTCTTGAACTCGAGCCCGGTGGTGATTGCTACTGCCCGCGCCAGCATGGTCTTGCCCATGCCGGGCGCATCCTCGATGAGCACATGCCCCTCGCATAACAGAGCGATCAACACCAGCTCAATCGCTGGGCGCTTTCCAACGATGACCTTCTCAACATTGTTGATCACCGCCTCGGCAAAATTGCGGATATCATTGGTCACCGATTCATTCGCTTGATTTTCTCCTGCCATTATGCATCTCCTATCCAACCGGGGAGTCGTGTTCCTCAGTCTGACCGGGGAACCATCTCCGGAATTTCTGCTGTAACGAATTCCAAATTTCCATCATCCACAATAGGCGCAGCCGCCAGCGCAGTGATCTCCATTGGCTGACAATTCCCACTAAAGCCTCCGCTTTCGTATCCAAGGGCTTGTAGCTCGCCAGCACAATCCGGCTGATGATCGATTGGGTTTCAGCGATTGCATCGACCCCTGCGTTAGTCAATCGTCCGGAGCCGGTGATTTCGGGGATGCGCCTGGCCAGGGAGGCAGCAAACTCGTATGGGGTTTCGCCCCCATCCATAGGAACATTCAACAGTATACCGTAGCGCTTCAGCCTGCGGTAAACTTCCCTGGCAGCGAATTGGGGTTTTAAGCGCTGTAAGTAGGTCTCATCAACGATGATCCACAAAAAGATGGGTACAGCTACCACAACCAACAGGATGAATAAAATGGAAATATCGATATTGCCCGTGCCTGTGACTTTGGGCGGCACAACCGGAAAAGTCGGTGCAGGGGTCGCTGCCTGCGCGGGCTGCCCGGAGCGATTTATCGCCGGCAGTCCGGCGGTCGGCTCGAAAGGTACCCAGCCGGTGCCCGGAAAGTATACCTCCACCCAGGAATGTGCTTCTGCCTGGGTGACGATGAAGCGCTTGGAGTTCAGGTTATAGGTGCCGCTGGCGTAACCGATGGCAAGCCTGGTAGGGATACCCGCTGCCCGCGCCAGGACCACCATAGCGGACGCATAATAATCGCAGTATCCTTTGCGAAGATCAAATAGGAAGTAGTCCACCAGGTCTTGATTTGCCGGTGGGCGGGGCACATCCAGAGTATAAGGAAAGCTGCGCAGGTATTGTTCGATGGCGTGCGCCCGATCATAAGGGGTGGGCTCGGTGGCAGTGAGCTGAATAGCTAATTGCTTGACCCGTGCGGGAACCTCAGGCGGTAGGGTAAGGTAACGCTGGGTGACCCAGCTCGGATATACCTGGTCGGAACCACGCAGGATGTTTTCATCGATGACCGGGATCATGGACTGAAGTTCATAAGAATTGCTCCCTGTCTGGATGCCAAACAGGTCATTGGTGGAGCGCCAGGCCGCGCTGCTGGATACATCGATCGTCACAGGTTCTCCCGTCGCATAGATCGACCCACCTTCCCCGGGCACCGCGCTCACCTTCTCCTGGATCAACACATGCCCTGGCAGGTGGTCTGGCTGGATCGGCTGGCCAGGTTGGTATGCAGTTTGCTCGGTAGAGCTAGAGCTCCAGCCGTGTCCGGTGTAGAGATCATAGGTGAAGCTGCGCCAGTAAAGCGGTGGCAGCTGTCCTCCTTGAATGAGTGTGGCAAGGTCTTTAACCTGCACCGACATCACCTGCTCACCGGATAGCTCAGGACCGCCCCCGATCAGCAGCTCCCTGGGAAGCCCCGGACTGCGCAGATCGCTGAATGGGTCCGATGTAGGGGTGGCAGCCGGCACAATCCCCAAGGACTTGGCTAGCCCGCTTTCACCTTGATTGGAAGACCGTCTGATCTCGGTGCTCCAGGTGAGAATTCGCTGGAGTGAGAGTGATGAAATAGAAGCCGATAGCACTACCAGTATGACGGCGAGGACCAGCGATATTCTGCCAATTTCCCTGCTTTTGCGAGCAGGGTAGGCAACCCTGGTTTTATTCCAGCCTTGTTCACGCTGGTCGAACTGCACCACCGCGATAAGCACTAAGGTTATCCCCAGGATGAGATAAATCGAGGCAGAGTTATTTTGGCCGTAGGAGAGGGTGACCAGGTTCAACAGCAGAGCCGGGAGCACTGCTCAAAGTGCATTCCCGATAGCTTCGACCACCCAGCCCGCCCAAGCTGCCACCAGCCAGACCACAAAGCTCCACACGAAACCGGCTGCCACAGGGTCAAAGCTGGGCTGACCGTTGGTTAAATCTTCAAGCCACGCGCCAACCCTTCCCAGCACCACCCTCGTGGAAATAAACACCTGCTGTATCGCTATGCCAAGAGGGGTAAGATCAAGCCCTTTGATTTTAAGTGAAGACAGGACGCTGCCAAACAGCCCGATAATCTCTGAGAATACCGCCAGGACTTTTTCGTTCAACCCCCCCGCATAGAGCAGGCTGAACAACAACCCGAGCAATATCATCGCTAGCGCTGAGCGCCAGGCTGGCCAGCGAAAGATGGCCAGCAGCCAGCCGAGTAGCAGCCCGAACAGTAGGCTTTGCCATAATGATGCCCAATCCGGACCGGTCAGGACGACCGATACCCCAGCCGCAGCCGCAGTTAATAAGATAAACAGCAGCAGCAGGGTGATGAATTTCTCTGCTCTCACGGCTCGTTTGGTCGCTACTACCAGGGAGCGCTTCAATCCATATTCTGCCAACTCTGCCTCCCCTGCCGTAGGTATCGTTTCCCCATCCCGCCGGCAGAGATCCGTCTGCGAGCGCCCTGGACTGAAGTGGAGTAAGCTTCTGCCAGCAGGGATCCGGGCATGCGTGCATACGGGATCCGGCTGCGCGTCAGCGCCGAGATGACTTTATTCTGATCAGTTGGGCTGCCAAAATCGGCCGGGTTCACCAACAATGACATCAAACCTGCTCCGTTTCGATGGCGGTCGGCGGTTGCCACCCATGCCGGATCGGTGGAGGGGGTGATAAGGATTGTAGTGGCAGTTTGTCCAAACCCGCCTCGTACAAGCAGATCGGTCAGCGAGCGACTGCCGGCTTGAGCCACTGCCAGGGAGCGCAGGATGCGCCAGCCCTGTGCCGGGTCTGCGCCTGGCTCTAGCCACACGAATTGTGAGCCTGCCATGGCCAGACCGACCTTTCTATGCTCCTTCAACCCACGTAGTGCCAAAGAGGCTGCCAGAACGATGCACAGCTCCAGCGTGGAATTCTCTCCGGCACCTGCCTGGACAGAACTTTCCAGGTCGACCACAATCCACCAGTCGCGGGTAGTCGCTGTTTCGAGCTGCCTGACGATCAGGCTATCGAAATGAGCAGAAGCGCGCCAGTGGATGTGCTTTAGGCTGTCTCCGGCCACATAGTTGCGCAGGCCCACATCGCTGATGTTGCGCTCGATATACCCGCCGCGGTGACGGTCATCTCCAGATATCCCTCCAGTTGGGATCTTGAGCTGGGAAAGGCTGAGCACCGGTGGTGTGACCAAGATGGTGCTGGCATGTTGATCATTCATGGTCAGGCTATAAATACCGAATGGATCGCCACAGTGCAGGCGAGTTGGTCCCAGGGTATATAGACCGCGGCGCTTGAAAAGATGGCTCAAATGCCGGGTGCGGGAGGAGCGCTGGGCAACATCCGAGACGATGCGCAAAGGGGTCTCGATTGACGCTGACTCATCTGTGATTTCCACCCATAGAGCAGGAAGCCAGCCATGGTTGATCAGTTTAACTTCTTCGGGCACCGATTCACCGACGGTTGCCCACGCCAGGTGGATTTTGCGTTCGATTGACAGGTTACGCTCCATCGAGTAGATCCATAGTACAGCCATTAGCCATGCCCCCGCCGTGCCAATGGTGAAGATCAGCCAGCCTCGAAAGCCAGTCAGTATGTAGAGGACTGCCAGCACACCCACCAGGATTGGCAGGAGCCACAGGTTGAGACGGCGCTCAACCTGCCGAGCTGATTTGCTTGAGGGTTTTATGCTTACTGACTTAATCCGGTTCATCGGCTTCAAGTACCTTTAGAATAAAATTCCACCTTCTCGCAATGCTGATGTCCACCCACTTCCATTAATAAAAAACCTCGCCAAAGCTGGTGCTGCATTCTCCTTATGCAATCCCAGATCGGGCGATGATATGCTTATCCTCCTACGAGTAATTTTATCCCAGGAGGTCTTCAGCGTAATGACAGGCAGTAAAGTGATTCGGTCGTAGCTCTCGCAAGAGCGGTTCTTCGACCGAGCAATTTGGTCTTGCAATCGGGCAGCGTGGGTGAAAATGGCATCCCGGCGGCGGGTTGATCGCATTCGGTATCTCGCCGGGAGGCATGGGCTCTTTACGGCGCCGGGTTGGGTCCGGCACGGGAACTGCTTCCAGCAAAGCCCGCGTGTAAGGGTGAATGGTGTGCTGGTACACGTCTGCTAAAGGTCCTACCTCGCACAGCTTGCCCAGATACATGATTGCGATCCTGTTACACACGTATTTGGCAGTAGCCAGATCGTGGGTGATGAACAGGTAGGTCAGGTTGAACTCTTCCTTGAGCTTCATCATCAGATCAAGCAGCAGCGCTCGTACCGAAACGTCAGCCATGGCGATGGGCTCATCGGCCACGATGAGTGAGGGGTTTGTCACTAGGGCACGCGCCAGCACCACGCGTTGGCGCTGTCCGCCAGAAATTTGGTGTGGGTATAAATCGTAAAAAACTTTTGCCGGATTCATGCCCACGGCACACAGGATATCCAATACACGCTTACGCCGTCCATCAGGTGTCAGGTCGGTGAGATGGATGCGTGCAGGGTGATCAATCGCCATACCGAGCGTCATGCGTGGGTTAAGCGAAGCCAATGGATCCTGGAATACGATCTGCATACGGGAGCGCATGCGGCGCATCTCTTCTCCCGACAGACTTCCCAGGTCCGTGCCATCAAAGATCACCTTCCCGGATGTGGGTTCCAGCAGGCGTAGGACCAGTCTTCCCACGGTAGACTTCCCCGATCCGCTTTCTCCTGCCAGCCCAAATACCTCACCCTTATGTATGTTAAAACTTACATCATCCACGGCTTTTACCGCCTGGATTTGGCCGCGCGTAAGTAAAGTTGCGAACAGACCTGATTGTAGTGGGAAGTGCTTTCGCAAATGTTCAACTTGCACCAGCTCCCCAGAACTTATGGACTTGTCTCCCATTATGGCGTTAATGCCCATAGAGGTTGACTCAAGCATGGTCCTTCTCCTGTCTCTTTGCCATTACTGATGGATAAAGCCAACAGGCTGCATATTGGGCTCCCTCGATGGCCTCCAAGGGGGGGACTTCCTCCCGGCAAATATCCATGACGAACGGACAGCGTGTGTGGAACCGGCAGCCGGAGGGTGGGTGTGACAAATCTGGAGGTGCGCCTGCCATCTTGTAAAGCTCGGCACCATCTAATAGAATGTTTGGCACCGATCGCAGCAGCCCCTGGGTATATGGGTGTTTGGGATGAGCAAAAACGTCATCGACATTGCCGACTTCCATCATCTTGGCGGCATACATTACTGCGATGCGGTCTGCTAATTCAGCTACCACACCGATATTGTGTGTGATCAACAGGATAGTCAAGCCAAATTCTTTTTGCAGCTCCTTGAGCAGGTCGAGGAACTTCGCCTCCACGATCACGTCCAGAGAGGTAGTCGGTTCATCGGCAATCACCAGCTTAGCTCTTAGTGACAGTGCTAATGAGATCATCACCCGTTGCCGCATGCCGCCAGACATTTGGTGCGGATATTCTGTGATCCGCTCTTTCCGAATTCCTAAGCGCTCGATGAGCTCCTCGGATCGTTTACGAGCGTCCTTATCCGAGACTTCCGGTTCGTGAGTTTGGATGGTTTCCGTCAGGTGTTCGATGATGCGCTGCACCGGATTAAGCGAGGTCATCGGGTCCTGGAAGACCATCCCGATTTCCGCCCCGCGTATCTCTGGCATTTCTTCGATGGGTAGCGTCATCAAATCCCGTCCATCAAACCACAGCTCACCCTCGGTGATCTTGGCCGGGCCTGTATGTAAGCGCATTAAAGCCTTACCCAGGGTGGATTTGCCACAGCCCGATTCTCCAACTAATCCCAGGATTTCACCTCGTCGAATATCGAGCGAGACGTCATCCACGGCCTTGACTGCACCAGCGCGGGTGGTGTATTCGACGACAAGGTTGCGGATGGAATATAGAATATCTTCAGGCATCAGCGCTCCCTCAGCTTGGGGTTGAATATCTCCATTAAACCTTCACCCATCAAGGTAAAGGCCAATACAACCAGCAGGATCGTGAGTCCCGGGAAGGTGATCATCCACCAGGCGTTTTGGATGAAGCGTTGACCGCGTGCCAGGTCGATGCCCCAATCGGGGACTGTTGGGGGCAAGCCCAATCCCAGGAAGGCCAACCCGGCGCCGGTGAGGATCGCATCGGCCACATTCACCGAAAAGATGATCGCCACTGAAGGGATCACATTAGGGAAAATGTAACGCTGTAAGATTTCCCGGCTGCGCGCTCCAATGCTGCGGGCGGCTTCCACATACACATCTTCTTTTACGGAGAGGGCCTGACCGCGCACCATGCGGTAGTAGGTTGGAATATATAACACTGCGATGGCTACGATGACGTTTACAATGCTTGGGCCTAAAACTGCTGTGATGGCAATCGCCAGGATCAAGCCTGGAAAAGCATACAGGCTGTCCATCACAAGGCTCAACAGGCGATCAAAAGATCCCCCGATGAAAGCAGCCATTAATCCCAGGGGTACACCTATTATCAACGAGAGGATTGAAGCGCTAAACCCAATGATCAAAGCCACCCGCGTACCCCACAGCAGCCGGCTCCACACATCCTGGCCGATATCATTGGTTCCTAGCAGGAACCCTCCCGCCGTTTTTGATCCACCTGTAAGGCTCTCTCCTTGACGCAGGGTTGGATATTGTGCTTTGAGAGCAGCAAATTCATCCGATTCGACTACTGCAGCAGCGTCTTTCCCATCAACAACAGCTTGCAACGCTTCTTCCACGCTGGCATAACGATCAATATTTGGTCGCAGACGCAAACCCTCGGGCTCAGTTTTGATTTGATTATCGATTTCTTTGGCTGCATCATTCAAAGCACCAGCTGTATTTCCCCCTTGAACCACGCTAATGCCAGGACGTGGCTGACCTGCGGGAACCGCCAGGTCTTTTAATGTATTGGCCGATGATATATTCGGGAGTACCAGCACTGGAACGGGTGGATATGCCCCAGGTGCCAGGAAGCTTGGTCCAACCAATGCATCTGGCTTGTAAGGGGCAAACAATGAAGGAAATACAGCAATGATGATGAAAATTGCAACTAAAACGGATGAAATCGCTACGAACCACCAGTCAGCCCCATACCATTTCCGGGCATTCAGGATACGCCGGACGATGCCAACCTTTTGGAGCTCGACCTCCCAGGTGATCTCCTCAGGGATGTCTTCAGGGGGTCGTTCTTGGAGAGCGGTCATGGTTTAGTACCTCACCCTTGGGTCGACCAAACTGTAAATGACATCGACCGCCAGGCTGATCATTGCCACCAGCAGGGCAAACACCACAATCACACTTTGCACGGCATTGTAATCCCGTTGGGAGATGCGCTCCACGAGATAGCTGCCCATGCCTGGCCAGGAGAAAACCGTCTCAGTCAGCACAGCGCCCGCCAGCAGGATGGCAACCTGCAATCCGATCAAGGTGATGATGGGGATCAAGGCGTTCTTTAATGCATGTCCATACACCAGGACGCGCTCGCGGATTCCACGTGCACGTGCCGCCGATATGTAATCCATTGAAAGTGTTTCGATGACATTAATGCGGGTGAGACGTACAAAAATACCAGATAGGATAAGTCCTAAGGTAATAGTCGGTAAGACGAGATGCTGAAGGACAGATTTGAGTGCCAGCCAGTTACCGCTGATAATAGAATCGATCGTATAAATATTGGTCCGGTGAACCAGCGTAGTGCCAATAATTGGATCTATCCTACCTGAGATCGGTAGCCAGCCGAGCTTAACTCCAAAAAGAAGCTGCAGCATCAGACCTAACCAGAAAATGGGCAGTGAATATATGACCACGGCGTATATACGCCAGGCATAATCAACCGGTCCCTTACGGCGCGAGGCTGCATGGGCACCGCCAAATATACCAATCAGCAAAGCTAACACCGAGGCTGGAACAATCAGCTCTAATGTAGCCGGGAAACGCTCACTCATCTCATCAGCGATCGGGCGATGACCACCCACGAGTGAATTTCCAAAATTAAGTGTAAACATATGCCCCAGGAACCGGCCGTACTGCACGATTATCGGGTCATTCAGCCCAAGTTGCTCGCGAATGTGCTGGATCATCTCTGGGGTACCCTTAGGACCAAGGGCTGATGAAACCGGGTCGCCTGGTACCACTCTCATTATTAAGAAAACCAACGACCCCAGGATAAGTACCATGGGTAAAGTTAAAACGATGCGGGTTAGTATGTAGCGCCGTAAACCGGTTGAGCCTGTGATAAGCACATAACCCAGCAGTACCAGGGCGGGTATGCCGATGATGAGAGCAACGAAACCGATGGGCGACATGAATCCAGTTGAAAGGGGATCCGGGGAGCGGGTTAATCGCCCGCTCCCCGGAACATAGTGTTTGATATTATGGGGTTACAGAAAGCGTTGCGTAGTTGAACATGACATCAGGACCAATGTTCAGGGTCTCTGGGTATGCAAAAGTGCTTGAGCCCTTGATGTTAGCGCGGTAGACGACATGTTCCGCATTGAAGAACAGTGGGATAGTCACCACCAGATCCGAATACAGATCCTGGGCTTGCTTATATAGGTCAGCTCTTTTAGCCTGATCTGACTCGGTATCTGCCTTTGAAAGCAGATCCACCAATTGCTTGGCTTTATCATTGATTGGATCACCATAACTTGAGCCTTCTTTAGGGATCGTAATATTAGTGCCTTCACCCCGGTTGTAGACCCATGGAGTCATGTAGTTGGAAGAGTCAGGGTAGTCAAAGAACCAACCCAAAACACCCACCGCATAAGCTTTACCACCAGTCAGGGCAGGCACGTAGGTGCTCCATTCCTGAGCCTTCAAAGTCACCTGGATTTCACCCGTAGCCTCGAGCTGTTTCTTGATCACTTCCATCCAGGCTGCGGTTGACGCGCCGTAGTGCTCAGGTGGATACCACATCTCGAGTTTTAGTGGATTGCTGGCAGAATACCCCGATGCTTCCAGGTATTTCTTGGCTGCATCCAGGTTCGGAGAGGCGTACATGGTGTCAAATACCTCTGTGGCACCGAGCCAGCCGGGTGGAATCTGAGAGTACAGCGGCGATACGTTTCCACCATAGACTGTATCTGCAATCTCATTGCGGTCGATGGCAGATGCGATCGCCTTATCCACGTTCGGGTCATCTGTGGGTTTCATGGTGTGGTTGAGGACCAAATAGCGGATCGAGCCGCCGGGTACTGTTCCCACGGTTAAACCAGCCACGCTCTTCAGAGGAGTGAGCTGCTCGGGTGAAAATTGACGCCAGGCAATGTCGATCTCTCCGTTCTGGACGGCCAAAGCCATGGTTTGCGGGTCGGCGTAGTCTTTCACGATGATCTGTTTAACCTGCGGTTTTAATTCACCCGTGTAATAGGGGTTCGGCTCAAGCACAATCTGTTCATCTTTGGTGTATTGTGAGATGAACCAGGGACCGACGCCGTAAATCGGTGCGCTTGGAAAGAGATTGCATGCATCAGCTTTGAAGGTCTTCGGATCAGATGCCACATAGGGTGCAGTGGTCAGGATCTGTATGAAGTAAGCAACAGGATTCTTCAATGTGATGACGATGGTCTTGGCATCCGGTGCTTCGATGCTCTTTACATAGGGTATTGTAAGCGTATCAGCCACATCGTTCGGGCAGGTGGGTCCGATGGTTAGTAGCCTGTTGAGCTGCGCCGCATATATTGTTGCATCGAGGGGAGTTCCATCACCAAACTTGATCCCATCCTTCAGTGTGAAGGTATAAGTCAGCCCATCGGCTGAAATTTTACCCAAGTCGGTTGCCAGACCTGGCTCCATATCAGTGGTGCCTGCCTTAAACTTGACTAAGCCGAGACTGATATTTCTGATCAGTTCCCAATCACGTGTTGCGTAGGCATCCGCTGGGTCAAGGCTAGCGATTTTATCGGTAACACCGATAATGATCGTAGTTTTGGCTGGCGGCGCTGTCGGTGGGACTTTAGTCGGTGGGACCGCAGTCGGTGGGACCGCGGTCGGTGGGACTGCAGTCGGCGCAGCTGCTTGGGTAGGTGGCACCGCAGTCGGTGGCGTTGCGATTGGCTGCGAGACCGTGGGGGCGCACGCTGTCAATATCATCACCACAGCGATGAGCACGCCAAAAGTTTTGTACAAGCGATTTTTCTTCATATATCCTCCTTGAAAAGTATTACCCATTATTATTTGAAAGTGTTATCCTTTTATACAGAATTATTATCCGTTGAAGATCTGAAAGTTTACACCTCCTCTCTATTTAATCATCTTTAACTCTATTATATTAACAGCCCGACAATTATATACCGTTTTGTGAACATCTCCTTAATTATTTAATAGTGAATTATTAACATACTAGCTAATCACATCCTTGGTTCATGCAGGGTTGAGATCCATGGGTTCGGCCAGTTTTCTGTCTCTTTTCGATTGAACAACGGACGGTTCAACTAAGATTGAAACGGAGCAGGCATTCACCTGCTCCGTGGGGATTTATAACCGCAGCCGTATTATCCGTTATGGGGTGAACCGGATCGCCTGGGTCGCACAAACGCCGGTCATGTCATTGTGAGAGCATATCGTAATGGTGGCCTCGAACGAGTGATCAGTTGGGACAGTACTGAAGTTGTCGGCATAGGCATAACCCACCTTGCCCGGGTCTATATTTCCGATTTCTTCTTTGATGAAGCACCCATTCATAAAATCAAAAGTCGTTTTGGAGTTAGTTTGCTGCGAATTAGTGGACAAATCCTTGACCACAATGGTGTATGCTTCTAAAGTTTTTTGGCCGGTATTGACCACTTTGAATTCCATTGAATAACTGCCGCAGATATCAATCCTGGTGAAGTCCATGCTGAAATTTACGAGAGGTGGGGGTGGAGTAGCAACCGGTAGGCTGGATAAATCGCCATTGATGGTGGCGTAGTATATCCACAACCAGCAAGACTGCCCAGGATTGTTGGGGTCTTCAACCAGGACGTAGCTGTCCATGGTGGTTTTAGAAACGATTTTTACACTCTCACCGCTTAAAAATACAACCACCAACGGATAATCCGCCGACGGACCACTCCGGCAATTCGTGTTCTCCTTAACGAGAGCAGTCGGGCTCGCAGGCACCGCCGTGGGCGTGTTCGCCAGGGTAGCTGCCGTTGTAGGAGTAGCGGTTGCGGCGGGTGGTTGGGTCGGGGTAAATGCTTGTGTCGGTAGCGGGGTATTGGTCGGTGGTGGAGTGGCTGTCAGAGCTGGGGTGTTGGTTGACGGAGCAGTAGCTGCCACCGTTTGCGTGGGTTGGATGACCTGTGTTTGGGTCTCTGTCGCATGAGCAGGGTTGGGGCTGGAGCAGGCTGTCAGCAGGAGCGAGGTAGTAATAAGAATGAACAAAAGTAGATTAAAAAACCTCTTCATGGTAACTCCTATGAACGATCTCAATTGATTTCGCATGAAATTCGAAGTGCAAATCGATTCTATCAGTGTTTATCGTTTGACGACAAATTAATAGATATCTACACCCAGGCGATGCTTTTCTTTTCATTTTATGGTTTTTAATTCTCTAAAACTTACCGCCAGATTTCCGAGGAGGTAAATCCGGCAGGATTAAAAACCTGAGTATGCAGGCTTTGGCTCAGTATGTGCTTTTTGCAGGTGAATTCAATATTTTGGACTGGCGGTAGGCGTTGCTTTCGGTAAGTTAACTGGCCAGCCGATATAATATAATGATTTGATTGATTCTTCAGAACTCTTCCGGATAACGAAATGTCCAGCCCGATTCCGAGAATGAGAGGAAAATAACCCTTGAGCCTATTGATTAAGGTTAAGCACTATCCTAAAATCGGTTTGGTTGTTTTAGCCTATATTGCTTTCATCGCGTTGGGTATGCCAGATGGCTTATTGGGGGTAGCCTGGCCTTCGATCCGAACAAGTTTTTTACTCCCCGTGGATGCGGTTGGCCTGCTGATAACGGCAGCTGTGGCAGGTTACCTGACGTCCAGTTTTTTGAGCGGTCCTTTGATCGCCCGTATGGGCGTTGGCAGTGTACTGGCGGTGAGCTGCGCCATGACCGGAGCGGGTTTGATTGGCTACACCCTGGTCCCGGTCTGGTGGATGATGGTCCTGCTGGGAGTGGTGGCTGGTCTGGGAGCGGGTGCGATCGATGCCGGTCTCAACACCTATGTTGCCGCGAATTTTGGCGAAGGGATGATGCAGTGGCTGCACGCCTGCTACGGGATCGGGGTGACGCTTGGTCCAATTATCATGACCACTGCATTGACCACTCAGAATTCGTGGCGCTTGGGTTATAGGGTGGTGGGGGGCTTTCAGCTCGCATTGGCGGCCTGCTTTGCGCTTACCCTACCATTATGGAATCAAAAAGAAGCTCAGGTCGGGAGCGAAAAGCCCAAGCTCCTGACAGATTACAAAACGCCTCTGGGTAAAACACTGCGCCTGCCCAGAGTGTGGTTAAGTGCGGCGCTGTTTTTCCTATATGTCGGGTCTGAAGTCACGCTGGGAACGTGGGCTTACACTCTGCTCACCGAGTCGCGCGGCATTCACCCAGAATCGGCTGGGTTGCTGGTGAGCAGTTACTGGGCAACCTTCACCGTGGGGCGGATCCTGGCTGGCTTGTATGCCAAACGCGTGGGAGTCAATCGCCTGGTGCTGGGTGGCCTGATTGCGGCATTACTGGGTGCGGTGTTATTGTGGTGGAATCCAGTCAATGCAGCTAACTTAATATCTATACCATTGATCGGTTTTGCAATTGCTCCCATCTTTCCAGCGCTGATATCCGGAACCAGCCAACGCGTGAGTGCGCACAATGCCGCAAACACGATTGGCATGCAAATGGCAGCGAGCGGCTTGGGAACAGCGGTCATCCCAAGTTTGGTTGGGATCCTTGCCCGCCAGGTTTCGTTGGAGATCATCCCTGTGTGCCTGATGGTGTTGTATGCCGGGCTGCTGGGGTTGTTTAGCCTGGCGGTGAAGTCTGGATCGAAAGCATAGCCACCTTCGGTGATGGAGGTCGTCCTCTCAATAAATGAGCATCTACAAGAAACATTTTGAAAGGCTCTACCAAGGCGGCTATTCTGCAAATGCGCGCTGGAAAACCAGCTGTGGCAGACAAAGACACTGGCAAATTATTGCTGCTGGAGCCGCACTTTTATTTCTTGGTTAAACTCGCTGCCGCTATCTCCCGGCATAATGCCCGCCTCACCTATTATTTTTGCAAGAACCTTTGACATTCTGCTTTACCGCGACTAAAATGAAGACATCATGCGGGAGGCAGGATGAGTGCCTGGCCAGGTAAATTCGTTATTGGTTTAACCGGCAATATCGCCACCGGTAAAAGCGTGGTTCGAAAAATGTTGGAACACCTGGGCGCCTATGGCATCGATGCCGATGCCCTGGGTCATCGCGCCATTGCCAGGGACGCACCCGGCTATAAGACGGTGGTGGATACCTTTGGGAAGTGGATCCTGGGTCCAGATGGGCAGATCGACCGGGCCAAGCTGTCGCGGGTTGTGTTTTCAGACCCCGACGCGCTGACCCAGCTCGAATCCATCGTCCATCCTCTGGTCAGGCAGGCCGTGGATCTCCTCATTCGGCGTTCCTCCCAAAAAGTGATCGTCGTCGAAGCGATCAAGCTTCTGGAAGGACCGCTGCGGCAGGCCTGTGATAAGATCTGGGTGACCTACGCCCCGAAGTCAACACAGATCTCCCGCCTGACCAGCAAGCGAGGATTGAGCGTGGCGGTTGCTCATCAGCGGATCAATTCCCAACCGCCTCAGAGTGAGAAGGTTAACCTCGCCAATACCGTCATCCAGAATGAAGGCTCATTTGAAGACACCTGGCTGCAAGTAACCCGGGCCTGGAAAGAGCTGTTCCCGACCTATGAATCGGGGGCGTATAAACCGGTTGCAGCCCCCAAGACGGGCTTGCTGGTGGAAAAAGCCAGACCACGCCACGCGACCGAGATAGCTGCGCTGGTCAGCCGGCTTAGCGACGGCAGGGTTAAACCCTCCGATGAAGACATCATGGCAGCCTTTGGCGAAAAAGCCTTTTTATTCCTTAAGATGGATGGCACACCCGTAGGGGTTGTCGGCTGGCAGGTTGAGAACCTGGTTGAGCGCACAGATGACGTCTATATAGATCCGAGCCAGCCACTGTCAAATGCGATGCAGGCGCTGTTGACCGAGATCGAGTCTACCTCCCGCGATCTGCAGTGCGAGATAGCTCTGCTGTTTCTGCCCCCCGAACTCACCACGCAGGAAGACATCTGGACTTCCCTTGGGTATGAAATGTGCACGGTTGAATCATTGGGTGTACGTGCCTGGCAGGAAGCCGCACAAGAAACATTGGGAAAAGGGGAAACCATGTTCTTCAAGCAGCTGCGTAAGGATCGAGTGCTGCGACCGGTCTAGCTCACCCGCACCGCCGATTTGTTTAGTTTATGGGCGAATAAATTCGAGCATATGGTTCAAAAAATGATGGGTCAAGGCTCTAGTGGAAAACCTTCTTAACTACCTGATCGAAAGCCTGAGCTTTATAATTGACCGGCTCAGCTGGCTGAGTATCATCGACCTGGCAATCGTCACACTGATCTTCTTCGGTCTGTTGATCTTGCTGCGTGATACTCAGGCGGTAGTGCTGCTGCGCGGCGTGCTCGTCCTGGTGGTTTTGGGAAGCCTGTTAAGCAGCATGGAGGTGCTGCCGGCATTTTCGTGGCTGGTGCGTACAACTCTGCCGGCGCTTGTAATAGCAATCCCGGTTATTTTCGCGCCGGAGATCCGCCGGGCGTTGGAACGGTTGGGCAGGGCGGGATTCATCTTCTCCAGTGGAAGAGCTTCACCAGGAACACAAAAATCGATCTTGGCGGTGGTGAATGCGGCAGTCAGGCTTTCTGATCGCCGGCACGGCGCGTTGATCATCTTGCAGCGCCTGGATAACCTGGAAGAATATGTGCGCACGGGCGTTGTTGTGGATGCCCAGGTGACACCTGAATTGATCCTGCAAATCTTTTATCCAAATACGCCGTTGCATGATGGAGCGGTAATTGTGGAAGGTGCGCGCTTGGTGGCTGCAGCGTGTGTGATGCCCCTGTCAGCCAGCGGCGTCTTGGCGCACACCCCAGACCGGCAGCTGGGTCTACGTCACCGGGCAGCCTTGGGTATCTCGGAGGTCAGCGATGCCGTAGTTGTGGTCGTCTCGGAAGAGAGTGGGACGATATCGGTAGTCCATAATGGGCGCATGATCCGGCGCCTGGAAGGCGAACGTCTGGAAAGTATATTAAAGGCATTTTTCAGTCCCGATGCTCAGCGCCGGGGTCTGACGGATTGGTTCAAAAGCATCTATCCGAGTGGAAATAAGCCCGGAGGCGAGGCTGATTAAGTGAAAATCCTGCGCTGGCTGGCAAAAAACTTTGGGACACTTCTAACTGCCTTCATCCTGGCGGTTATCGTGTGGGTCTCCGCCGTAATCGCCTCCGATCCGAATGAAGAGCATGTCCTCAACCGCCCCGTACCGATTGAGATCATCGGGCAAGATTCCAATTTGCAGCTCATGGGGAGTGTGCCGTCGACTGTAACCCTGGTCCTTCGTGCGCCTACTACCGTCTGGACGCAGCTGAATAATGACCCACAATCGGTGACCGCTAAAATTGACTTATCCAACCTGGGACCTGGCGAGCATACCGTCCCGGTGCGGGTGCAGATCACCCCCCACCTCGTCCGCTTGATCAGCCAGGATCCTGAACAGGTTACTGTAAAACTTGACTCTATTGTTTCCCAGGAATTTTCGGTCGATCTGGTGGTCACCGGCAATCCACCGGTCGGCTATAAGGCGCAATCCCCGATCCTTAATCCAGCCGTCGTGAAGGTCACCGGAGCAGAGTCGCTGGTCTCCCAGGTCAAGCAGGCGCGCATATCCATGGATATCACCAATGCCAACCAGACTATAACTCGGGATGAAATACCGTCGTTGCTTGACTCGGAGGGTCGGGTGGTTAATGGATTGACCATAACGCCCGAATCGGTGACGGTCACTCAGCCCATCGTCCTGTTAGGAGGGTACCGCTATGTGATCATCCGGGCGGTTACCATTGGGCAGGTGTCTACGGGCTACCGGGTGACCAATATTTTTGTCAACCCCATCGGGGTGGTGGTGTTCTCATCCAACCCTGAGCTGGTCAACAATTTACCCGGTTATATCGAGACCCAACCCGTCGATTTGACCGGAAAAGAGGACGACTTTGAAATTCTGGTGGACCTGAACCTCCCGGCAGGTATTAGCGTGGTTGGTGATTCGAAGGTTTTAGTCCAGGTAAGCATTGCCACGGTCGAGTCCAGCCTGGCAATCTCGCTGCCCGTGGAGGTCATTGGGCTGTCACCTGGCTTGGTAGCGAGTGTGAACCCGGCAGTCGTGAATGTCATCCTTTCAGGGCCTGTGCCGGTGCTGAATACCCTCGGACCAACCGATGTAAGGGTAGTGGTGGACTTAACTGGTTATGATGTAGGCACTTATCAATTCACTCCGCAGGTTAACATCCTGCCTGAGCGCGTGCAATTGAGCTCCATACTGCCTGCCACATTAACCATAACGATCACCGTTGCGCCTACCCCCACACAGACAGTCACACCTAATGGAACCACGACTCCATCACAGACACCAATAGCAACCAGAGTTCCTTAAGGATATTCCATGACAAAACCGGTGGTAGCCTTGGTCGGAAGACCCAACGTTGGGAAGAGCACATTGTTCAACCGTCTGGCGGGCGAGCGCCTGGCAGTGGTTGATGAAATCCCAGGTACGACCCGCGACCGTCTGGTAATGGAAGCAGAATGGGCAGGCAGGGTGTTCGACATCGTCGATACCGGGGGAATTGATCCCACTCAAACCGGGCTGGGTCGTGGTCAGAAGCCTTTATCCATTGGTTCGGCTGATTTTATCGAGCAAATCCGCTTCCAAGCCGAGATAGCCATCCGGGATTCTGACACGGTCCTGTTTATCACCGATGCTGAAAACGGCGTCACCCCGGCAGATGTTGAAGTTGCCCAGATCCTGCGCAAGAATCAACACGCGGTGGATGGTCAAAACGTGCCACCGGTGCTTTTAGTGGTAAACAAATGTGAAAATGAAGCCCGTCGGATGGCTGCCATGGAATTCTACGAGCTTGGTCTGGGGGAGCCCTATCCAATCTCCGCCCTGCACGGGACGGGTACGGGAGACATGCTGGATGCTCTGGTGGACACATTCAAAAATGAAGGCGAAGAGGCCGAGGATGATTCGGTAAAGATTGCCATCGTGGGGAAACCCAACGTCGGAAAATCCAGCCTGCTCAACCGGCTGCTGGGAGAAGAACGTGCCATCGTCAGCCCGATTGCAGGCACCACCCGCGATGCCATTGATACCCACCTGACCTATGGCGATGTTCCCATGGTATTGATTGATACCGCCGGTATCCGCCGGCGGGGTCATATCATCCCAGGGGTGGAAAAGTACAGTGTGTTGCGCGCCCTTCAGGCGATTGAGAGGTCAGACGTAGTCCTCTTGGTATTGGATGCCACTGCCGGGTTGACTGCCCAAGACGCTCACATTGCCGGCTTTATCCTGGATGCATGGAAGAGCGCGGTCGTTTTGGTGAACAAGTGGGATGCAGTGGAAAAAGATACCTATACAATGGTTGCATTCACCGATCGAATTAGGCAGGAATTGAACTTTATGGATTACGTGCCCGTGCTGTTTATATCTGCCAAGACCGGTCAGCGTGTGGACCAGGTGCTGCCGCTCGCCCTGCGGGTACAGGAGGAGCGTCTCACCCGTTTGCCAACATCAAAAATCAACCGCATCCTTCACGAAGCTCAAGACCGGCATGCCAGCCCCTCCCATGGCGGTACAGAATTCAAGTTCTATTATGGCTCCCAAGTGCGGAATGACCCTCCGGTCTTTTTGCTCCACGTAAACGACCCCCAATTAGCCCACTTCACCTACTTGAGATACTTGGAAAATTGTATACGCAAGGAGCACCCATTTTTAGGGACACCCATCCGGATTGTTTTACGACCTCGGAGAAAATGACCGGATATTTCTCTATCATTCCAGCTACATGTTCACAATCCATTAATCCACCTTCCCTTGTCCGGAAGGGTGACCGGTTTTATAATGCCTGCAACATGGAGGAATTTTGGACACGAATCAAGTAGAGGTTAATCAGGAACTAGCTGAGCCACAACCACGTAAATCCGGATTTCTACGTTTTGTAAAGGATGTGCTCGAAACGCTGATTCTCTCGGTTATATTGTTCGTTGGCGTTAATGTAATTTCTGCACGCATTCGGGTGGATGGCGCCAGCATGGAGCCAACATTAGCCACTGGCGAGTATGTGGTCGTCAACCGGTTAAGCTACCGACTTGGGACTCCGCAAAGAGGAGATATCATTGTTTTTCATCCCCCACTAGACCCTCAGGAAGAATATATCAAGCGCGTGATTGGGCTGCCAGGGGATAAAGTTGAAGTCAGAAATGGCACGGTATATCTCAATGGGCAGCCCTTGGACGAAACATATCTGAATACAAAGACGAATTACCCTGGCATGTGGAGAGTCCCTGCGGGTCAGTTATTTGTACTAGGGGATAATCGTAATAATTCTTCCGATTCATCCAAATGGGGTACGATCGCCATGGATTCTGTGGTGGGGAAGGCCATCCTGATATATTGGCCGCCACCTGACTGGAAATTGATCGCTCATGTACCCTTGGCCAATGCTGCCCATTAGACGGGATCCACTCTGATGGATTTAGCGCAGATAATAACATTAGCTCAAGATTACGAGCACCAGCTGCCGCCGGCTTCGGCTCCAATGAGCCTCCCAATAGGCGCTCAGATAGCCGGCTGGATCGACCATACCCTGCTCAAGCCTGAAGCCACGGCTGCCCAGATCCGGGTATTATGCCAGGAAGCGATGGAGCATCATTTCGCTACCGTCTGCATCAATCCGGTCTATATCTCCCTGGCGTGTGGGATATTACGCGATGCGAAAGAGAACATTTGCACGGTGGTGGGCTTCCCGCTCGGGGCATTGCTACCAGAATTCAAAGTCTACGAGACCCTGTCCTGCATCAATGCTGGCGCTTCAGAGATCGATATGGTCATTAATGTCGGGGCTCTGAAATCTGAAGCCTATGGGTTGGTCATGAATGAGGTCCAGGCAGTGACGGGGACTGCCCACAACCAGGGCGCCTTGGTCAAGGTTATCCTCGAAAATTCGCTCCTCACCCGCCTAGAAAAGATCATCGCTTGCCTGATCAGCCAGGCTGCAGGCGCTGATTTTGTCAAGACCTCCACCGGATTTGGCACTGGAGGTGCAACTGTTGAGGATGTGGAGCTGATGCGTCGCGTGGTTGGCTCGGAAATGGGCGTCAAAGCAGCGGGAGGCATACGTAGCTTGTCGGATGCAATGGCAATGATCAAAGCCGGGGCTACCCGCCTGGGTGCCAGTGCCGGAGTGAAGATCCTCCAAGAAGCTGAGGCTGTAATCAATGAGTGAAGAAACGACCAAGCCTGATGAGAAACCCAAGGCTGAAGAGCAGTTGGAATATGCTCACATCTGCCCTGAATGCCATACCGGGGTTTTCCGGCTGGAATATCTAACCTATTTTACCTGGTTGAACGATGAGCTGATCACGGTACCGAATTTCCCATCCTGGGTTTGTGATGTATGTGGCAAGCGGGAGTATGATACCCACGCCGTCAGCTGGCTGAACATGCTGCTCAGTCCCACCACAGGTCGAAAGCATAAACCTCGCCGCAGGAATCTACCTCGAAACCTGAACCGGCCTCAACCCCAAAGTTAAATCTGATAACGGAGGAATGTAATGGTCTCGCCGATCGCTAACCGCCTCATCCCAGCCGAGATATTAACCAGCAGCCATTACATTTTCGGCCAGATTAAAGTCATCCAGAGCGGGCTGGTGGGTATGCTAACCGATATGACGACCTCTTATATTGAGATCAATGAGGCCAGCATTGCTCCCATCCATAAACCCTCCAGCGTGGTGAACTATGCTGCCCAGCTCTATATGGTTCGCTCGGAAATCGCGGCGGTAAGCTTACGAAAGCGCGACTATATGGGCTTGCAAGGCGTCATGAAAAGTGGTTATCATCGTTTGATCCCATACCCGGTCCAAATTTCCACCCGCTCGTTCGATATCACCGGACTGCTCGAATGGTCCGGGCGTTTTGAATTCTCGGCATTGATCACCGAGGGCACGAGTTATTTTATTATCGTGTATGATGCCACCCTTACCGCCCCTCGCTACCCGGAAATTAAGCTCGAATCTCCGGTGATGTTATTAAACCGCAGCTTCCTTGAAACGCTGATTGTAAATAAGAAATCCCCCACTATTCCCGTCTCCGACGAATCAAGATAATCCCATTCGCTAGCCCCCGGCATATCGCAGGTGGGTAATGCTCCGTTTTAATGTATCTACTCACACCCCCATCTTATTTTCCTCCCATCCTTGACAGGCAAAGGGGGACGGGTGAGAAGTCATGTTTTAATCATCTTTCTCAGGAATGTTGGATATGGGCTTGTGCGAGTAGTAATGCCGCCAGGCTTTTGCCATCCTGCAGCCCACCGTTGAGCGCTAATCCATACGCCTGTTCAATCGGCACCAGTTCGAGGGTGATGAATTCGTCTTGGTCACCCGGTAGGGGGTCGGGGTGCAGCTCGGTAGCCAGGTAGACAACCATGTATTCGGTGGAGTAACCCGGGGCAAGGTAGAATTCACCCAGCTTGGTTAAATTCCCCGCGGCATATCCCGTCTCTTCCCGGATCTCCCGCAGGGCACAGCTCTCAGCCGTCTCACCCGCATCCAGCGTACCCGCCGGTAGCTCGAGCAGCTCTTTGCCGGTCGCATGCCGGTACTGGCGCACGAACAGAATACGACCGTCAGCATCGATCGGGAGGATGGTGACCGCCCCGACATGCTCAATAATGTCCAGGTGTGTCGTGTGTTGGTTAGGGAAGCGCACTTCATCGCGCCGCACGTTGAAGGCGTGGCCCCGGTAAACGGTTTCTTGAGCAATTGTTTCGACAATCATTAGGCTCCTTAAAATGTACGAAGGTTTAATCACGTATCGTGTTTAAACCTTCGTAAAAATCAGTCTTGATCCTAAGGGATGATGATCACATCTCCAGGATTATAGTTGTCACTGGTTAGATTATTCTGTAGGGCGATCATATCGGGGCTGACATCGCCATATGAGCAGGCAATCGTATTGAGCGTATCACCAGATTGAATTTGATAGTAATCCGGATGAGGCTTCAGCGCCCGCTCGCCCACAAATGGGTTGCCCGTTTGTGGGATTTTTAAGACCTGTCCTGCACTGACGGAGGAGTTGATAGTGAGCCCATTGATGGATAGCAGCTCATTAATGTCTACGTTGAATCGGCGGGCGATGCAGAAGGGGAATTCACCTGATTGAAGTGTATAGCTTGCTGGTGGCCCCCCAGGAGTCGCCTGGACGTAAACGACGGGAGCTTCGGTGGGTGCAGGGGGTGGGGGCACGCTGGTCGCTACAGGGTTTGGTGAAGTCGAGGTGGATACAGGCTCCCCGGGAGTCTGATTGATCACGACTGGTGGTAATGCCTGAGCAGTTTGTGTGGCGAAAGTGGAAACATCAATGCCGCTGCCGGTCTCCTTGCTTCCTGCCGGTGCCGGGAACCCATCACTGGTTGACTGTGGACCTTTGGAGGCTGGAAGTTTGCAGGAGGTCAGTCCAATCACTACTATTCCAATCACCACGAGGATGATGATGGTACGTACAGAGGAATTGCGGTTCATAATATTTCTGTCTCCTTCACTCAGCCAAAGGCGCTGCAGGGCATGCTTTTCACTTGATCCAAAACCTGCTCTGTAAGAGATACTAGCATAATCCGAAACCTGCGTCAAGCAATTTACCCACGCGGTTTTTTCGATCGGACCAGCTCGAAGCGGAAGTCACAGATGTCTGCTCCTTCCATGATCGTCTGGGTCCGGGTTAGCTGAATGTCGGGGTTGTAGCCCTGGATGAAAGCGTAATCCCGGTCACACGACAGCATTTTTCCCAGCTCCGGGATGCCCAGGTGGGTATACATCTCAGCGTAGCGGCAGCGATACACATTGAACGAGAATTTCTTGCGCGTCTGCTCGAGCACTTCAGTTTGGATGGCGTTATCCTTCTTCCAAGTTTCCTGCGCCACCGTAAAATGCTGCAGATCGTTGCTCTCCAGACTAGACGCCAGCTGGGCGCCTTGCTGGAGTGCAATTTCCTGAATCACCTTGCTTATGATCTCCCACACTTTCTCGCGGCCGAACTCCGCACTCAGGGCCGCAATCAATGGGGCAAGCAAGCGTGCTTCGATCTCACGCCGGTTGAGTAAACCCACGGCATTCATGTAATCAGCAGGGGGAGTCGGAGTATTGTCCATGTTTTTTCATATATTGCAAGTTATATGCCATTGCATCAACATCAATTATCGATGCTGGTCGCAGAGAGGTGGGCTGGTTCATTTTATAGGTCATCCTCCAGGGGTCGTCCGGAGGCGAAGCTCACCCCCTTGACAAAGCCACGCGCCTGTTCAGCCAGCGGGTAGGCTGTTCTCAGTTCATTCCAAAATGCAGCCGAATGATTGGGGTGTATCCGGTGCAGCAGTTCATGCGCGATCACGTAATCCAGCACCCAATCCGGCCAATCCTTGATCTTGTCGCTGATGCGGATTTGACCATCCGTGGGTCCTCCCCGGGTGCAGCTGCCTAAACGCGACTGCATATTACTCACCCAGCAGATCGCATTCCACTGAATTTTGCCGTCAAAGTATTTCTTATTGACCATTTCAGCCCGTTGGCGCAGGACGGCATCATTCCGCTGCCTGTGAAGGCGGATGGATTTGTCCAGCTGCGTGGCAACTTGCTCGAGCAGGGCGGCGACTCTCCGGTTGGGCAGCCGGTAGGGCACACGCAATAAGAGCGACCCATCCGGCAGACGTTCCCAGCGCGAGGTTTTCGTCAGGCGTTTGTCGCGCTTCAGGTTGACGGTGACCTGCTCCCCTTGACTGTTCTGGATCTGATAGCGTTGTTCAGCCATCAATCAGCTGCTTGCTGTAAACCCTGGCAGCTCGAACGACTGGTCGTTAAGCTTCGTCAGGTGGTATGGCATCCACGCCACCCCGAAGAAATCAAGCAGGATGTCTTTCTTTTGGGCTGAGATGGGGATCTCGCTGACCTGGCTGGCGATCTCCGCCCATTTATCATTCACCGCCTTCAAATCAGCTGCCTTTTCTTGCTCGATGGCGGCAATCTGCTCCTGGCAATCCTTGATCATATTGACCGATTCGTCCACATC
This sequence comes from Anaerolineae bacterium, assembly GCA_041481345.1. Taxonomy (GTDB): domain Bacteria; phylum Chloroflexota; class Anaerolineae; order Anaerolineales; family UBA4823; genus FEB-25. The sequence continues at coordinate 10,991 of JBGPBQ010000001.1, read as the reverse complement.
ACTCTTGGCGTGTGAGGCCATGCGCTGCTTTGATATGGAGGAGCTGATGGAGCGTTTACGCCCAAAGCCGAGTAAACCCGCCACCGTCTCTGCAGCACTGCCAAGCACTTCGAATTTACGACTGGAGAGCTCAGCCTGGTCTTGCTTTAGCTTCGCCTGTTCGTGCTCCAATTTGTCTTGCAATGCCCGCAGTTTGGTGTCGTACGTCGATGAAGCTTTCCTGAGCTCAGCCGCACATGCCTGCTGAGCAGCCCGGCTGCATTGGGCGTGAAAATCGCCCTGGGTTGTCTCAGGTCCGGCATACAGGTCGAGGCTCTCATTGGCGTGCACCGTCACCTGGGAGGTGTGGTAAGCCCATTCGAGGAAGTCCTTCTGCAGTGCATTCATCATTTTGGTGTCATTTAATGGGGCGTCAAGCGAGGCGAAACGCGCTTGGGGGTCAGGAGCCTTGTCGAAACTATACGGATCGATCCTACCGCTGGGGTAATCATCCCATCGAACAATCCCCCGTCGGTCGGGGTTGGCGACCCGGGCGGTTTTGGAAACGTCGATATCGAGTTTATATTTCAAATTTACCAGGCGTGCGCTCGCCTGGCACAGAATAACCGGTCGGTAGATCAAGCCCTGGCTGAGTGCTCCAGAGGCGAGTTCACGTCCCGCAGCTTTGAACGCCTGGGTGAAGGTCAGATTGTTGGGCAGGAAATATTCACCGATATCACCTGGAATGGCTGGTCGGGTGGCTGAGTAGCCCAAGACTGATATTCCGGGTGAGCCAGGGGTCTGCACCGCGGCTGACTGGGCTGCCACGGGGGCAGCAGCTAGACTGGCTGTGGCAGCAGCCTGTGGTGCAGCCGTTGTTACCGATGTTGGTTGCAAGGTGGCACCCGCCAGCTTATTGAGATCTGGGATTTGGGTGCGCGTCAGCGGCCCGGCCAGGTAGTTCATCGCCCAGCGGGTCTGAAATAGCATTGGACCTTTGGCGTTCACATTGTGCAGCAGGAAGACCCGCTTTCCCAGGCTGGAGATCAGGCGATCGTACTCACCTCGGTCCAGGCTGCCAGACATGGCACTGTCCAGGCCATCCAACAGGCGCTGTTTATCCTGGTCGGTCTGCAGCTTGCCGATCATCCAGGTGCCGGCGTTGGAAAGCGCCTTATAGTCCACATCGACCGGGTTCTGCGTCACCAGCACCTGACCAACGCCGAACGCACGCGCCTGTTTGAGCAGGCGCAGCATCGGTTGTTTCGAGGGTGGGTTAGCCACCGGCGGTAGGTAGCCGTAGATTTCATCAAAGTACACCAGGGCACGCAGTGTTGTGGTGCCGGTCTGTGAGCGCATCCAGGTTTCCACTGCCGAATACAGCAGGGTAATGAAAAACATGCGCTCGGAATCACTCAGATGGGCAATGTAAAACACGCTGTGGCGCGGTTTACCCTCCGGTGTATACAACAGGGAAGCGATCTCCAAGGGTTGTCCTTCGATCCACACCTGGAATGCCGGGGCTGCCAGGATATTATTCAACAGCATCGCCAGCTCAAAACGGTCTTTTTCGGGGAAAAAGGTGTTGACGTCGAACACCCCCAGCTTGGGGAACGGTGGTGATTGGGTTTGTAAGATCAGCTCACCCAGGTCGAGGTCTTTTCCCTGGCTCCAGGCATTTTCGAATATATTGGAAAGCAGGATGTGTTCGCGTGAGCGTACCGGGTCGATATTCTGCATGCCCACCAACCCGAGCAGGGCGATCACCGTGCCGGAGATCTGTTCACGCAGGGTTTCTTTATTAGTGTCCCACGCTACCGCTGGAGCTTTCAATGACGCTAAGATGTTGACCGGGATTCCCGCATCCGAGCCGGGTGTGAAAACCGTGAACTGAGCCGCATCTGCCAGCTTCGTCAGCCGGGGTTGGTCGATGCCCCAATCCGTCAGACCCTGCTTCCACAGCGCGGCCGCTTCCGCAGCTGCCTGATCGAGCGTTTTACCGGCCCGGCGCGCCTGGTCAGGGTTTACCCACGGCTGGAAGTCCTGCGGCAGGAGGTTGGGGAAGTGCAGCAAGGTGTTGGTGATATCTCCCTTGGGATCGATCATCAGGGCGGGGATATTGTTCAGCGCTGCTTCCTCCAATAGATCGATGCACAGACCCGTCTTCCCCGAGCCGGTCATTCCAACCACCACCGCATGCGTGGTCAGGTCTGCTGGTTCGTACAGTATAGGCTGGTCGGTGGTTTGGGTCTGTTTGGGGTCAAAAATTCGCCCCAGGTAAAATTTTCCATTCGTTTCCATATTAGTTCACCTTTTCGATAGCTCATAGATCTGTTGAAATTCAACCAGGTACTTGGCGGCGATTACTGGATCATGAATGATAAGGGTATTCTCGTCATTACTACGCTCAGCATTGTTGCTGAAGTTGTACGAGCCTGTGATCACCACCTGCCCGTCGATGATGATCACCTTGTCGTGCATCAGGCGCGGGTTGCCATCCAGCCAGACGTCCAGCCCGGCATTGTGCAACGTGTCGTATTTGGTGCCTGAATTGGAGTGGTATTGGTCTCTGTCAAAGACACCCTTCACGGTTACGCCGGCGTTAGCGCGTTCGATTAGCGCCGCAGACAGCTCATCTGAAGTAAAGGAGTATGCCAGGAAGGATATGTTCTCCTTAGCCGTATTGACTGCGCTCAGGATGTGTTCTAATGCGCCATCCTCCGGGGAGAAGTAGACCTCGACCGGGCTGCCATTTATCTTCACGATGGGATTAGGAGTTTGTGGGGTTTTCTCGCTGCTGAAATGATCATACACGAACATTTGCTCAAATTCATGGGTGTAAGCCTCCCCCAACTTGGGAGACTGCAGGCGGATCAGGTTGTTGTTATCCAGGTATGCACCGCCTGTGGTGAAGTTCATCGAGCCCGTCCAAACCTCACTGCGGTCGATCACCAAGAACTTGTTGTGCATCAGGCTTTCATGCCGGTCTCCCAACGCCTGGATGCCCGCCTGTTTAAGGTCCTGGATTTCCTGCTCGTCCATATTGTCGCTCTCGGTGACCACACGCACGCTTACCCCTCGCCGGTGCGCCGCGATCAGCGCATCCCTGATCGACCACAGGTTGAGATCATAGATCGCCGTATCCACGCTCAGGCGTGCCTGGTCTATGGCAGCTGCCAGGTCTTTATCCGGTCCACCCCGGTAAGAAGATGCGTTGGGGGAGGTAGGGTCGGTGAAATAAACCGTATACCAATCCTTTCCGGCGGTTGCAGGTATATTGGGTGTGATGGTTGTTTGCCGGCTCACACCGGGTGTGCAGGCGGCGGCAATAAAGATGAGAACCAGCAGGGGCAGGACGATTTTTTTCATTAGATGAACTAGTTGCAGCGATGAGTGCATCTCATGCTTTAAATGATTATAGCTTAAAAAATCCTCAGTCTCTTAGTCATGCCTGGTCAATGGACCGTGGTTGCTGCCTTCCTCTAGCTCAAAAATTCAAGGTCTCTTCAATTTGGCTGAGAACCCGTCGCTCCGGGACTTAAAAAAACCGGCCTGGCATAACAGGTCGGCTTGTATGTGATTTTGAATGCTCTGATGGTGTCTATGGCATCTGGATGAGCCCCACCATATTGCCATCCACATCTTTAGCAACCGCAACCAGCTTGCCACCCCCCACGTCTCTCGCCTCCTGGACGACCTGTGCACCCGCTTCGCGCAGGGTTTGCAGGCTTTGCTTGATGTCACCTACCTGGTAGTACGCCGTTGCCCCGGTCATCCCTTGCTTAAAACCGTTGGGGTCCAGCCCGATATCCTGGTTGTCCACCCGGTAGCCAACGTAGTAGGCTTCATCCATGACCGGCTGGACGCCCAAAAGCTTGTTGTACAGCTTCTTAGCCTGGGTTATATCCCTGACCGGATAGATGAGGGTTGTAAATCCCTTATTCATTTTGAGCTCCTTTATTATTTTTTGTCCCCGGAACAACGGAAATATAGCTACCCATACTAATAATAATTTCCACCACTTTGGGAAAAGCTGGGCTAAGTTCATCGATTGAACTTCTGCCCAACTTATTACATGATTTTTCCTATTATCATCGCCTGATAGCTATCTAGCGTCCATCTTATAACTTTATAACTGCGCTGTAGTGGCAGTCGAAGTGTTTTTCACTGGCACCGTGGCTGTGGCCTGCAGGAAACCGATGTACATCAATATGGCACCCAGGAATTCACTCAGGAACAGAAAATCTGGCAAACCCATTCCGACAAATGTACCGCCAATTGCTGGCATGAGTGCCCCAGCCGCGATCAGGATGTTTCCCACCATGCGGTTGAACAGCACTCTCTTGCGCCAGAAAATGTAAGCTGAGTAAATCGCCCCACCCACCAGGGTGAAGGTGCCATACGTATTGAGCAGGATGGTCAGCAGGATGATGACCCCCGATCGGGTCAGGATTTCCTTATATTGAGACGATAAAGGCACTGCCGGGTTGTAGCCGGCAGCCGCAGGAGTAATGGGTGCGAATAGCACCAGCACAATCGCCAGCAGGCTGACGACGGCGAGGATGATATTCAGCGTGGTTGCGATGCCCCGGCGGCGCACCAACAGGTTGATCGTCCCTTGTCCAAGCCAGGCAGCCGTCAGCATGGCGCCGCACAGGTACCAAAGTTTCAGCGCGATCGGGCTGAAGGTGAACAGCAATATAACTTCAGTCAGCGCACCGATCCCATACAGCACCAGACCAATGCTCCACAACAATAAGTGGGCGCCGTGCCTATCGCGAAAGCGGCTGAACACAGCAGCTGCGAAGACGAAGGTGATGAGCGTTGTCAGAATTGGTAAGTAATGCATTTTTCACTCCATGAATTGGGTTGGGATTTTGAGAATTATGGCATCAACGAGTGCCGTGCTGGAACGATTCGTAGGTATCCAGCAGGGTGATAATGATTAAATCGGAGAACGAGTTCATCTTGCGGAACAGATCCGACCAGATCTGGGGTGAACGTACGTCTGCGTTTTCATAGGCTGCCAGGATCGCATCCATCACCGACGTGCGGAAGAATTGAAAGGCATGCGCTGCCTCTACGCTAGTTAATCCCACCCTCTGGCCGCGTGAGGCATATTCGTATCCCAATGACTTGGCTTCTGCCTCCAGGCCTTCGTCGCTGGAGGTTAAATGACCGATCAATCCCTGAACCAGCGAGCGCCCACTCAGCCGGTACTGCTCTCGGGCTTCATTATCCATCTTGCGGTACCAGCTCTCTGCTTCCAGGTTGCTTTCGCTGATCTGTACGCGCGTATTCCGTAATACATTGGCATATACCGATGGTGCCTCAGGTGCCGTGCTCTCCCACCGTGTGTGCATGCGTATCTCAACATCCGAGCGCCTGAAGCGCCGATGACCACCTTGTGTGCGTTGGGATGGCAGATATCCATGGTCCGCCCATGCTCTGACGGTGCTTGGGTGAACTCCCAACTGTCGTGCTGCCTCGCTTAAACTAAGCCATTCGTCCATTACTCAACCATCAATAGGATTTTGGATAAGGATTCTCAACTTTATCAGGTTCTATTTATTTCTACAATGTAGATTTGCTTAGAATTTGTATAAAGGATTCTTAGGAAGGCGAACTGGAAGGTAAATAAAAACTGGCTGCAGTAGTTGACTGCAGCCAGAATTTCGTGAAAGAGAATCCGGTTTTCGGGGTGACTTAGGGCTTCAAGTCCCAATAGGACATTTGGACCACCCGGTAAGTGTAGTTGGCGGTCGTTTCGGGGCTGACGAACACCCCATAGCGACCAAAGGTGTATTTGCTGTCGAAAACCTGCGCGATCTGATACCCGTTGGCATAAATCGTCAGCGTATTGCCGATCGCTTTGATCCCCATGATGTTTTGCTTGTTGGTCCCCGCAATGATATAGCTGCTCGGAGTCCAGCTCACCAGCTCCACGGTGGTGTAGGGGTTGGCGCCATCCAGCCGGAAGACATGCAATGCGCCATCGCAAGAGAATGCCACCACGTACCCATACGACACGCCCGCCAGGTGTTCGGGGCCGCGTATGATCAATCCGTAGGCATCCTTACCGGTGCAGCTGCCCGAGTCAAACGTCGATTGCAGGTAGAAGTCGGAGAGCTCGTGCCAGGTGAAGTACCAGGTGCTGAACCCGGGGACTTTTCCCGTGACGTAGAATTTGCCGCCCGTTTCGGTGATCTTGATATAGTTGGTATTGGGTAGCAGTCCAGTGGTGGGGTTAGTCCAGTCGGTGATGTTCCCCCCCGTCATCGGGTCCTCGAAAGTCGCTTTCCCATAAGTTGCCACCGGGTCAAACGTACCCGCTGCGGGGGTGACGTTGGCGGTCGGTCCTGGGGTCGGTCCGGGTTGTATGGGCGGGATTTCCACGGAGAGGCTATAACTCTCCTTGCCATCCCCCGCCGTCACGCTCAAGTAGTAATCCTGGGAGGTGGGCAGGGTTCCCGACCAGGTGGTCTGCTGCGCCGAGCTGTTCAGTAACACCTGTCCATCCGTTCCAAAGACGCCCAGGTAGACATCCCCATTGGGTGCCTGAATTTTCACGCTCATCGTCTGGGTGGCGTTAGCTGCCAATACATAATACAGGGTTTGCCCTGAATCCAACACTCCCTCTACCACTGCTCCTGTGCCGCCAGCGGCAAATTGGATCCGGCTGGCAGGTGGAGGCGGAGCTGGCGTGGGTGGCACCGCTGTTGGTGGCACCGATGTCGCTGGAGGTGCGGTCGTTGGCGCCGGCGTAACCGTCACCAATACAGCCGTGGGTGGGGCTGAGGTGAGGGTCGGCTCAGCCGCGCTCCCCGCGGTCGAAGTTGGCACGCCTGGCAACTGTGTCGTTACCGTTGGCGGGCTGCCGCTTGCCGGTAATTTGCAGGCTGCTGCTCCAAATGCCAGCAGCACCAGCAGCACGCAGGTGAAGAATACTTTTTTGTTCATCGTCGCCTCCTTAGAACCCGATGCAGAATCCCAATGATGATATTCTACATCATTTTAAGATTCACTTTGTAAAATCAAGTAGCAATCAGGGTGCAAGTAGCGAGCCAGAATCAGGCGTCATACACCCGGATAGCGGCAGTTCCTTCTAGCGGGCAGTTATGCTCGCAGATCCCGCAGCCGATGCACACCTCGCGCATCACGCTTGGCCGCTGCACCGTGCTGGTCTTTCCCCTCGCATCGACCACCTGGGCTTTCTCCAGCCGGATTGACTTCTGCGGCGTGGGGCACATCTCCTCACACACGATGCACGGCACACCACTTGCCCACGGCAGGCAGCGGTTTCGGTCGATACTGGCTTTGCCGATGACTGCCAGGCGTTTTTCCTCTAGTGCCAGCCGCGGGATGGCACCACTCGGGCAAACCTGCCCGCAGGCTGTACAACCATAATCGCAGTACCCCACACGCGGCACCACCAGCGGCGTCCAGATGCCTGCCACCCCGGCCTCGGTGAACGCGGGCTGGAGGGCAGTGGTGGGGCAGATTTTCATGCATTGCGAGCAGCGCAGGCATGTGGAAAGGAATGTGTTCTCATCCGTCACCCCCGGTGGGCGGATGCGCCACGAGTTATCCTGGTGTAGACGCAAGTCGGTCCCCAGCAGCAACACACCGGCGGCCCCGGTTGCCAATGCCCCCAGCGCCTGACGGCGGGAGAGGTCGAACTCCTGCCTGGGGGCAGGTTTCAGGGATAACCCGAAGCGGATATCAGCCGGCTTGCAATTGGCCATGCAATCCAGGCACACGGTGCATTCAGATGGCATGATGTGGAAGTTCGAGGGTGTCGTGTCGACGGCGCCCGGTTTGCACACGATGGCACAGCGGGTGCACTCAGTGCAGGCTGTCCCGATCAGCGGGCGGAACAGTGAAATTTTTGAGAGCAATCCCAGCAGCGCCCCCAGCGGGCACAGGTAGCGGCACCAGAAGCGATGCGCCAGCAGGTTCGTTGCAATAATCCCGAAGAACAATCCTGCGATAGCCAGGTTTTGGGCGAAAGCGGGCTGTTCGACGGGTAGAATGCCACCCCGCACCAGTCCGTCGAGGGTATCCAGGGCTGGAGATAAGAAATTAACCTTATATAAAACCGTCTCGAGCGCATTGACCGCATAGAAAATAGCCGGCAGGATGCCTGTAGTCAGCGTGCGTGTGAAGATGGCGATCGGATCCAATACCAGCAGGGTTAACCCGCTAAACAGGGCAGCCGCCAGGATGACTGCCAGCAGGAAGTATTTCACCCGCCTCCAGCGTGGGGAGATCGAAGCGGCGCGTTTACGTGCTTTTTTGAAGGAAATCCAATCAAGCAGGCTGCCCATGGGGCAGATCCAGCCGCACCACACCCGCCCGATAATCAAAGTCAGCCCAACTGTGACGAGCGCCAACCCCAATTTTGGGATCCACTGGCGGCTGGCTAGCATTGCACCGGCAGCGGATAGCGGGTCGAGGCGGAAAAATATATCAGACAGCGCCGGTGCAGCCCGCTGCTTCACCACGGCGAAGATCAGGTAGATGTAGAAGGCGAAAAAGAGGATTTGGACGGCCTGTCGGACGCGCCGCCAGCCTGCCCAGCTCATCCCAGGTTGATCTCCTGGATATTGATGCTTGACAGGTCCATCGTGCCATGCCCCATGTCGGCGCTGGCCTGGATGTAGCCAATATCCCCACCGGTCATGCCAAACAAGGTAGCGGCATAGGCATCTGCTGCCACGATATCGCGGCTGGCGATAATGGTATTGGTCTGCTTGACGTCTGCCAGGTCACCGCCCGTTGGACCATGCGCGGTCAGGATGCGCACTGCATCGACCACCGTCAGGTCTGGCTTCACCAGGCTGTTCAGGTCGGCGATACGCTGGTGGAGGTCGCCATGCATTACGTTGCGGTTCATGACGATTCCCATCAGGTTCTTTTCACCCAAAGTGAGCACGGCCAAACTATGGGTTTTGGCGATGGGCACGTTGATCAGCACGTCGGTCTCCAGGATATCCCGGAAAATGCTTGTCGAAGTCATACTCTTCCCCTGTGGAATGTCCACCTCGATATACTTGGCAAAGGTCATGATAACCATTTCCCCGCCGGCTGCCTCGACAGCTGCCTTGATCCCCGAGATTTCATAAGCTGAGGCGGGCGTACCACTGAAGGGATAATCCATCACACGCACGCGCTTGGCACCCGCATCCAGGCACATGGTCACGAGCGTCGCCACCACGGTGGGGTTGGTGGTGGCAGCATATTCGGGCGTGAGGGAATCGGTGCAGATATTGGGCTTGATGATCACGTCGTTTCCTGGGCGGACGAAGCTCGCCATACCGCCGAGTGTATCAATGGCAGCTCGGGTGATGGCGGCCGGGTCAGGTCCATGAATCACAGCCATGTACACCGGAGCGGTGGTGGGGGACGGCTCTGGGCTGGAGGTTGGGGCTGCTGTAGAGTCACCCTGAGTTGGGATGGTTCCAGCCGGGCTGGTTGCCGTAGCGGCGATACTGGTGGTGGGGCTGGGCGGTACGGTCGGCTTTATTTTGGTGGTAGACGTTTCAGTTGGGGCAGTTGTACTTTCCTTGGGGGTGCAGCCCGCCAGCGCTGCTCCAGCTGCTGCAGTGGCAGCTAGCTTAATGAACGTCCGGCGGGAAATAGGCTGTCGGCGTTTCATGGGTCATCTCCTCATAAGATACCATTTAAGATCTACCAGTAACAACCACGCGCTGGTTGTATTATAAACGGATTTCATCCATGCTTGGATTAACGAGGTTTTGATCAGGGTACAAGAATCTGAACTATGATTTATATGATTAAAAGAGTACTAGGATTGAAATATAATCAATCATAGTCCATCACATAATCATTCTAATCATAGTTCAAGACAGGAAAAGATAATTTGAAAAACGTAGTCAACAAACAATATCCTCATTCAGAGTTGACCGGAAAAATCATCGGTTGTGCCATGGAAGTCCACAAAATATTGGGTAATGGCTTTCAAGAAGTTATCTACCAACGCGCCCTGGCGGTAGAAATGACACAACAGGGATTGGAATTCAGCCGCGAGCATGATATGAAAATATTTTATAAGGGCGTTGATATCGGTACCCGTCGTGTGGATTTTTTTGTCGAAGATAAAGTCATGGTGGAAATCAAAGCCATGCTAGAGTTGGAAGATGTCCATTTAGCTCAAGCGATAAACTATCTCGAAGCTTATGGGCTGGAAGTCGGTTTGCTCATTAATTTTGGAGCGCGTAGCCTGGAGTTCAGACGACTAATGAAAACACCTCGAGATCGAGGACAGTCCAATCAAATATCTTAACTATGATTTATACGATTAAATGATTACTCTGATTGAAATATAAAAAAATCATAGTCCATCATGTAATCAATCTAATAATAGCGCAAGAAACTCCCTTTGATGTCCAGCGCAACCTGATTTATACTATTAAATGGGTATTATGATTAGGAAGTGAACTAATCATAGTCCATCAAGTAATCATTCTAATCATAGTTCGAGACAATTCCTCATGTCCTCCTACCCCATCCCTGCCCTCGAGATCCGCCGCAAGCTCAGTGTGTCGAACTCACACTTCATCTCCACCCTCACTCCCGTTTTCTCAGTGGAAGAAGCCAAGGCTTTCATCGCCCGCATCAAGGCAGAGTTCCCCGACGCCTCCCACAACGTCCCCATCTACCTGATCGGGCACGGCGATTCAGAGATCGCCCACTGCTCGGATGCCGGCGAGCCCTCCGGCACGGCTGGGCGACCCGCCCTGGCGGTGCTGCGCGGTAGTGGTCTCGGGGATGTGGCGGTGGTGGTGACGCGCTACTTCGGCGGCACCAAACTGGGCACCGGTGGGCTGGTGCGGGCATATTCCGAGGCGTTGCGACTGGTGGTGGAGAGCGTGCTATGCGCTGAGAAGGTGCTCACCCATACCATCATGCTGGTCTTCCCCTACACCTACCTGGAACGCGTACACTTGCTGGTGGCTGCCCAGGAAGGTAAGGTTTTAGATGAAGACTTT